>URHI01000076.1 GCA_900547565.1 uncultured Eubacteriales bacterium
CTGCCGCTGTCGTGCTGGCAGAGGTGTCCCGTCAGCACCATAATAAATAAGTAGAAAACGGGAAAGGAGTCGGACATGGACGGTAAAAATGACAAAGAAATAAATGATGTGGTCAGCAAGCTTCGCGCCTCCGTTGACAAACCGGCGACCAAGACCCGCAAGTCCGGCTTGACGGATATGGGACGGTTTGACCGGAAAATAGCCGCTCTTATTGAAAAACAGCTTGGTGGCCGCGAGCCGTCACCGGAAGATAAGCAAGGCAAAAACGGGTCGCTGATCTCAGATGAAATACGGCTTGAGGATTTTGTTGCGGACGGCGATGCTGATGAGTCGGCGGGTGTGTCTGTTGCGCAGGAACCGACTGATATTACGCCGGAAGTACCGCAAGCTGAGCAAGTAGCGGAAATAGCGGAGGCAGGGGCCGACTATGAACAACCTGCTGACAGCCAAATCGACCGACCGGATGATAAAACTGATGACGTACAACAGGCTTCTGAGGAAATGCCGCCGGCAGTTGCCGACGCGCTAGCTGAGGCTTTTGCGGTTGATGGGCTTGACTTTTCGGCGGACGAAAGCACCGACCATGATAACATGCCTGATCCCGGTGAACCTCCGTTTATTGCGGACGAGCCCGACGCGGAGTCAGAGCAGGATAGTCAGATATCACCCGAGCAAGAATTTGAAGATGAGGTGGAGCCCGAGTCTAACGAATTGTCAGTCTCAGCGGACGAGCCCGACGCGGAGTCAGAGCAGGAGAGTCTGATATCACCCGAGCAAGAATTTGAAGATGAGGCGGAGCCTGAGCCTAATGAATTGTCAGTCTCAGCGGACAAGCCCGAGACGGAATCTGCTCCGGATGATGATCTGTCCTCCACGGCCGATGACCTCGAGTCGGAGGAGCTACCTTCGGAGGAAACACAAACCGGCCCCAGTGATGAGGAGTTGCACGCTATGTTCGATTTGGGCTACGACCCGCTGTGCGATTCCGATGAGACTTCAGGTCATACATCTGAAGCGGCATCTGAAAAATCGTCTGATGACACGTCCTCTGACGGGGTTGACGACAGCACCGACACCGGACGTATTACCGATAAAGCAGGCAATGATCCGGATGAAGTATCGGATACGGCTCCCGGTAACCAACCGGACAACAATGACGGAACGGAGCATAACGATATGTCGGACACCGCCGCGGACGGATGGGGCTATGTCGGTGCAGAGTACAGCTCGCACGGGCAGGATGCCAAAATCAAGTCCGACTACCGCCGTGCAAGAACGCTGACGAGCGTACGTCTGATATTTGTTTCACTGATATGCGGTCTGTGCGCATATATGGAAAATCTCGGCCTTTTCGGATTCAAGCTGCTACGGCCGTTTGAGCCTACGGAGGATCCGGCAATCTTTATGCTGACGCTTACGGTGCTGACGCTTACCGCTGCGTTGCTTTGCTTCAAGGATATACGCGATGGCTTTGTAAGCATGATGAAGTTTGATCCTGAGCCTCACGCAATAACAAGTGTGGCCTTTGCTGTTGGTGTAATTTACGACATTGTGATGCTTATCGTGCGCCCTGACGGGATTCGGGCATACAATTTTCCGGTTACGCTATGCATGGTGATGTCGGTGGCGGCAGAACTGTTCACACTGTGCCGTGAGCAGGCGACGTTTGATGTTGTCAGTGCAGAGACGGTGCGTTATTCGCCTGTGCGTGAGTCAGGTGCCTTTGAGCAAAAGTACAATTCACGTCCTGTTGCCAAGGACGGAGAAAGAGTGAAGCGCCGTGTATACAACATGGCTTCCGCTGACTTCACCGACGGATATTTCCGCCGCACTCACGAGAAAAAACGTGGCGTGTATATTCTTAATTTTATGTTGTTACCTGCGCTGGCGGTCGGATTGGTGGAGTGTATTATTTCTGCCAGCATGGGCGGCGGGATAGTAGGTGCCATGTCGTCGCTTATGGCGGCTGTGCTGATGACGCTTCCGGCACCGTTGCTCATCTGCCTGACATTGCCCTCGCTTGCTGCCACCCTGGCATTGAAAAAGGACGGGTGCGCTGTTGTCGGAGACAGCTCGGTAGATGAATATTCGCGTCCTAAGCTGCTGGTATTTGAAGATCGTGCCATGTTCCCGGCAGAGCTTATCGGTACCAAGGGACTCAAGCTGTATGAAGGCTTTGAGCTGTACGACGTACTCATCAAAACCGGTTCGCTGTTTGCGGCTATCGGAGGTCCTCTCGGTGAGATATTCCAGACGGAGAGCGCAAAATACCACCGCATACATGACGTTGAGCTGGTGAGAGTTCAACGCGGCGGAGTTGAGGCACGCCTGGAGGGCAAGACCACAATACTTGCCGGAAACCTCGATTTCCTGGCACACTACGGCGTCTATCCGCCAAGCTCCCCGCGTGACAAGCAGTTGATAGCCGAAGGAGTTGTCAGCGTGATCTTTATTGTGCTGAACGGTCGCCCTGCGGCTCGGCTCTACGCCGATTACCGTACAAGCGAGCAGTTTGAGCGTCAGCTGACGCAGCTTGGTTCGCACCGCGATGCAGCTGCGATCCGCACGTCCGATCCGGGTATCGACGAAATCATGATATCCCGCAAGCGGACATTGCCTGACTATGAGCTGTCGGTGATACGTCCCGGATTTGCCCGCAGTGATGCTCCGCAGGAAACGGTTGACAGCGGAGTAGTGGCGCTTGATGATCCGGTTAAAATCATCGGAGCCATGAATGAATGTTACAAACTCAAAAATAAGCGCCGCAGAGGACTTTTGACTTACTTCTGTGTGTTTCTTGTCAATGTTATTGTCGCTACGCTGATCGTGTCACTTCAGCTGATCGATTTTGCTTCGTCCGGTTCCGTTGGGCTGTACATGCTGGCCTGGGCACTTCCCGCGTTTCTCATGGCGGGAGGACATAAAAATAAATGATAACCGGGGCTGCCGCGCATGTAGCAGCCCCTGAAAACTGAAAAGGAAATTAGCGTGAAAGCTGCTTCCGTCTAAAAGTGAAATATAATTTTTCACGCACGAATTTTGCCGAGGCAAAATTCACTGATTATTATTTGTGCTGCCGCAAAGCGGCAGAATGGAGATTATTATGCAACAGATTCCAAAGGATGTGAGGCGCATGAGCGGCGTATTGAGCTCGGTGCAAAAGCCGGGGCGCTACTCCGGCGGCGAATACGGCGAGGTGCTCAAGGACAAGAGCCGTGTCAAGGCACGTTTTGCCTTTTGCTTTCCCGATTCATATGAAATAGGAATGTCAAATCTCGGTATGCGCATACTTTACAATGCGCTCAATGCCGATCCGTACATATGGTGTGAGCGTGTGTTTGCCCCATGGGTCGATATGGAGCAGCAAATGCGCGAGCACGACATACCGCTCTGCGCACTTGAGAGCGGAGACCCGATCTCTCAGTTTGATATAATAGGCTTCACACTTCAATATGAAATGTGCTATACCAATGTGCTGAATATGCTCGATCTCGCCAAAATTCCGCTCCGTGCGGCCGATCGCGGCGAGGATTGCCCTATAATAATCGGCGGAGGCCCCTGTACCTATAACGCTGAGCCGATGGCAGACTTTTTTGACTGTTTCTCTATCGGCGAGGGTGAAACCATGCTTAATGAGTTTACCGGGCTGTACATAAAGATGAAGTCCGAGGGACGCTACAGCCGTGCCGATTTTCTGCACGAGGCCGCGCGTACAATAAGCGGACTGTATGTGCCGTCGCTGTTTGACGTCAGTTACAATCCCGACGGAACGATACATGCCTATACTCCGAAGTATGACGATATTCCGCCGCGTATAGTCAAGCGCATAATGACCGACATGGACACCGCCATTTTTCCCGAGCGCGTTGTGATGCCGTACATTGAAACGGTGCACGACCGCATAATGCTTGAGGTGTGCCGCGGCTGTATACGCGGATGTCGGTTCTGTCAGGCGGGCATGGTGTATCGTCCTGTGCGTGAAAAATCTCCAGAGGTGCTGGACAGACAGGCCCGTCGCCTGTACGAGCAGACGGGATATGACGAAATTTCGCTGTCGTCGCTGTCTATAAGCGACTACACGCAGCTACCGGAGCTTACCGAGCGTTTGCTCTCGTGGACGGATGACAAAAAGGTCAGTTTGTCTCTGCCTTCTCTTCGTGTTGACAGCTTTTCAAAGCAGCTTATGGAACGTGTTGCGTCGGTTCGCTCGTCATCATTGACTTTTGCGCCTGAGGCAGGTACACAGCGAATGCGCGATGTGATCAATAAAAACGTTACCGAGGATGACCTGCTGAGCGCCGTAGGTGTGGCATTTGAGGGTGGCAAGACTTCGGTTAAGCTGTATTTTATGCAGGGACTGCCCACTGAGACATACGAGGACCTCGAGGGCATTGCCAATACGGCAAAGGATGTTATAGAGGCGTATTTCCGCTCCCCCGGACGCGTCAAGGGACGTCAGCCATCGGTGACGGTAAGTGTATCCAACTTTATTCCCAAGCCGTTCACTCCGTTTCAATGGGAAGCTGCCGACACACCCGAGGTGCTTGAGAGCAAGCAGGCATATCTGCGCAGCTGCATTACCGACCGCCGTATAAAGTATCAGTATCACAGCGTGGGAACGTCGCACATTGAGGCCGTGCTTGCACGCGGGGACCGGCGGCTTGGAGCCGTGCTCGAGCAAGCGCAGAAGCAGGGCTTTCACTTTGACGCTTGGGATGAGTTCTTTGACTATGACCGTTGGCTGGCGCTGTTTGCGCAGGTGGGACTTGATGACAAATTTTATGCCAACCGTCAGTTTGCGGCTGACGAGGTTCTGCCGTGGGATGTCATCGATTGCGGCGTGACCAAGCAGTTTCTGTGGCGCGAGCGTGAGCGCGCCTATGCGGGCAAGACCACGCCCAACTGCCGCGAATCCTGCGCAGGCTGTGGAGCAAATAAGTTAGGAGGCAAGGACATTTGTTGTCCGAGAGCGAAAAATGATGACAATTGAAACACGGTCGACCGGCAGTGCCGGCGTTCGTCACATGGACCTGCCTCAGGTGCTTCTTACCGAGCAGCAGATAGGGCAGTTGCCGTTTCTTGACCCGCCCAAGACAGTGCGCATACATTTCCGCAAGGCAGGCCGGCTGCAATACATATCGCATCTTGATCTGCAACGCACAATGGGACGCGTCATCGCCCGTGCAGGTCTGCCTGTATGGTATACAAAGGGCTTTAATCCGCACCCAAAGCTGGTGTTCGGCCTGCCGTTGCCTGTGGGGGTGGAAAGCGAGTGCGAAATGCTGGATCTGCGGCTTGACCGTGATATTCCCAATGAGGCTGTTAAGGACATGCTGAACGCTAAATTGACGGATGAGATGTGCGTGCTCAGTGTTTCTGCTCCGGTAATGAAATTTTCCGAGATTGCCTTTGCAGACTATACTTTTCGTGTCGTAACGGCTGGAGCTGATACCGCTATGGCAGAGGCTGTCGTGTCGTTGCTTGATGGAGAACAGGGGCAGATAATTATTACCAAGCACTCGAAGTCGGGAGATAAGCCGGCGGACATAGTTCCGCTGATATGCCGGGTCACCTGCACATATGAAGCCGGAGTGCTGGTGCTGCGCGCCAGGCTGGCCAGCGGTCAGTCGGATAATCTGAATCCCACGGTGCTGACGCAGGTATTGCGTGAGCGTTTGGGAATATTGTCCGGCGATCCCACCGTGGAGTCGTGCTCGATCACCCGCGAGAGGGTATACGACGGAGAGGGCAGGGAATTCAGATAATTCCGGCGCTGATCTGCGCACCGGACTGTTCAGGTAACGCTGCCGTTGCCGGCAATACAGACATTTGGCAACTCGGCAAAAAATACGGCATTGTTTGTAATGCGTTTTTTACATCCTGAGTATTGACAATAGAATGCTTTTGCGCTATAATTATTCTAAAATTAGAATAATTTTGTTTGGGGGATGCCGGTATGGATGCGCTGTATTTCATGGCAGTCGGGAGAAAGATATTAGGCGTATATTCCGCACTCTGTGCACCTGTTTGCAAAAAGCACGGTATCAACGGCACATGTCTGGATGTATTGATGTTTTTCCATAATTACCCTGAGTACAACACGGCACGCGATCTCTGCCAGGTGCGCGGCATAAAATCCGGGCTGGCATCGGTTGCGGTTGACACATTGCTTCAGCGCGGACTGCTCATCCGACGGGATGATACGTCAGACCGGCGTGTCATACGGTTGCTTATTACTCCGGTGGCCGCTGATATAATACGGGACGGTATAGCGCTTCAGCAGCGCTTTGAGAAAGCAGTAGGACGGGGTATCAGTGCGCGTGACAGCCAGGCTTTGTTGCGCATAATGAGCCGGGTGCAGTGTAATCTGACTGAACTGGAAAAAGAAAAATGCAAACAGTAATTAAAATCATAGTTTGTCTTATTGCAGGGGTGGGCGCCGGCTTCGGTACCGGATTTGCCGGGATGAGCGCGGCGGCAGTCATCAGCCCCATGCTTATTACGTTTCTTGACATGGACCCGTATCTTGCGGTAGGTATAGCGCTGTCGAGCGACGTACTGGCAAGTGCGGTTTCGGCAGTCACATACGGCAAAAACAAAAATCTCGACATACGCAACGGCCTTTTCATGATGGCGGCAGTGCTGCTATTTACGTTTGTCGGCAGTTATGTGGCAGATATTGTTCCCAAGACGACCATGGGCAATTTTTCCACAGTTATGACACTGTTGCTTGGCATCAAATTCATCGTGCGTCCGGTTATGGAGCCCAAGGCGCGACTGACAAATGCCGCTGTAGCTCAGAAGATTGTAAGGTCGGTCCTGTGCGGCAGTGTGGTAGGCTTTATCTGCGGATTTGTCGGCGCGGGCGGCGGTATGATGATGCTGTTGCTGCTGACCTCGGTTCTGGGCTATGAGCTTAAAACCGCAGTGGGTACCAGCGTGTTCATTATGGCGTTTACGGCGCTGACAGGAGCGGTCAGTCATTTCGCAATAGGGGGCGCACCTGATCTGCCAGCGCTTGCGGTATGTGTTGCCAGTACGCTTTTGTGGGCGCTGATAGCCTCTCGGCTTGCCAATCGCGCACAGCCCAAGATGCTTAACCGCGTAGTCGGAATCTTACTTGTTGTGCTCGGCGCATCAATATTGGCCGTTAATTATTTGTTCTGATATTTTGCCTGCTTACGGGGAAATATAAATTTTGACAAGGAGATGTTTTTATGAGTTCATCACGTAAAAAACCCGGCAACGCGCTAGTCACGGCGTTGCTGTACATACTGGTTGGTGTTTTGTTCATAATTTTTAAATCCAGTATGCTCGATGTTCTGATGACCATTATCGGAGTTGTATTCATTGCCGCCGGAGTTGTGACAGTGTTAAACAAAATGCTTTTTCAAGGCATTGTTTACATTCTCATCGGCGTGGTAATCCTGCTCGGAGGCTGGCTGTTCGTTGAGATCGTGCTGCTGGTGTTCGGCGTTCTGCTTATTGCACGCGGAGTGCTGGATTTTGCGGCGGCTTTTAAAATCAATAGTCCCTTGACGCTTATCACATCGGTGTTGACAATTGTCGCCGGAGTAATGCTGGTGGTGAGCAAGTGGGCCATGCTTGACTGGCTGTTTATTATTCTCGGCGTGCTGTTTATTGCAGACGGTATCATTGCCCTTGCCGGAAAGAAGTAATTCTGTACAAAAACGTCCGCTCCGGATTTTGTCGGGGCGGACGTTTTTTATTGACATGACATGCGAAAAATGGTATACTGATGCTGCATACTATGAATCAGACTCATATGCAAGAGCGATTTAAAATGTATGTACCTCGCTTTGAGGCTGTGGAGCCATGGAAAAAGCTCCCGGCTTGGGTGACATACCGGGAGCTTTTGAGAAAAAATTATTTATTCAGAGCGGAAACTATGTCGGCTGTGTCGCGCGCGATCACCAGCTCCTCATTGGTAGGAATGAGATATACCAAGACCTTGGAGCGCTCGGTTGACAGCTTGACAATGTTAGGCTGACGCAGCATGGTGGCGTTAAGCTCGTTGTCGATTTCTATGCCGAAATACTCCATGTCGCGGCAGACGATCTCGCGCAGCCGCGGGTTGTTTTCGCCGAGTCCGGCGGTGAATACTATCGCATCAAGACCGTTCATAGCAGCGGTATAAGCGCCGATATACTTCTTTATCTGATAGAACAGCACCGATGAGCACAGGTTTGCACGGTCGTAGTCGGGCAACGGATGCTCGGGGTCGGGTGTTGCATTGGGGCCGGCAGCTACAGCGTCCTCTATGTCACGCGAGTCTGAGAAGCCGGTGATGCCGAGGAAGCCGCACTTTTTGTTCATGAATTCACTCATTTCGTCGGGAGTGAAGCCCTTTTTGTTCATAATGTATGTAACGATGGCGGGGTCTATAGAGCCACAGCGCGTACCCATCTCAACACCGTCAAGCGGGGTAAATCCCATAGATGTGTCAATGACCTTACCGTCGCGTACTGCGGAAATTGAGGAGCCGTTGCCGAGATGGCAGGTAATGATTTTGGTATCCTCGGTCTTGCCCTCTTTTGCGAGGATTTCACGCATGATGCCTGACACAAAGCGGTGGCTGGTACCGTGTGCGCCGTAGCGGCGGATGTTGTATTCCTCATACATTTCGTAGGGAATAGGGTAGTAATACGCCTTTTCGGGCATTGTCTGGTGGAAGGCGGTGTCGAACACCAGTACCTGAGGGACATCGGGCATGACCTCAGTGCAGCCACGTATTCCCATAAGATGAGCTTTGGTATGCAGGGGAGCAAAGTCATAGCACATCTCCAGCTTGGAAATGACTTCGTCTGTTACCAGAACGCTTTCAAAGAAGTAGGGGCCGCCGTGAACTACGCGGTGTCCAACAGCCTCGATTTCGTCCATGGACTTGATGCAGCCCAACTCAGGGTCGGTAAGTGTCTGCACAACTATGCGCATAGCCTCAGCGTGGTTGCTCATGGGCATTTCCTTTTTGTAGCGAATACCCTTGACGAGCTGGCGGTGGTCGATGACGGAGCCGTCGGCGCCGATACGCTCGCATATGCCCTTAGCGTAGGCAGTTTCGGTGTTGGTGTCGAAAAGCTGGTATTTAAGAGAACTGCTTCCGGCATTGACAACAAGTACGTTCATAAGAAAGAATATAACCTCCGGTTAATTTATATACAATCATTATTCTATCATATTATGTGTGTTTTTACAAGAGAAATTTCAAATTTTCAGCCAATCTGCCGTGTTTTTTGGCGGATGGCGGAAGCATGGGAGAAAAAATGAAGGTTTGCGGAGTCATTTGTGAGTTCAATCCGTTTCACAACGGGCATAAGCATCTGATCGATGAGCTGCGGCAAGCGGGTGCCGGGCTTATTGTCTGCCTGATGAGCGGCAGCTTTGTACAGCGGGGTGAACCGGCAATTGCGGATAAATTCACACGTGCGGCTTGTGCGGTTGCAGGTGGCGCGGACGTTGTTTTGGAGCTTCCGTTCCCATACTGCATGGCGAGCGCCGAGTTTTTTGCACGTGCAGGTGTAGATATACTCGACCGGCTGGGGGTAGATATGCTGGGCTTTGGCTGTGAGTCGGGTGATGCGGAGTCATTGCGACGTGCCGCCAAAGTGTTGCTTGCTCCGGATTTTTCCGAACAGTACCGTAAGCTGTGCCGTGCGGGGCGGGGGAGTGCCGGAGCTTTTTTTGAGGTATACCGCAGCCTTGCAGGAGAGGAGCTGTCAGACGCGCCTAACAACATTCTTGCTGTGAATTATGTCAAGGAGCTGATGCGCCGCAAAAGTAATGCTGAAGTGGCAGTAATACGTCGGAGCGGTTGCGGCTACAACGAGACTTCGGTGCGGCAGGGGCAGTATCCGTCGGCACTGGCGAAGATAATACAAAAAAGCGCAAATGACGGGCGAGACGGCGTTGGGAAAATTGCTGATCTTGTCCCGCCGGAGACTATCAACATACTAAGCCGGGCAGAGAAACAGGGCACATTTGCATCACGAATTGAGAATATTCAGCACGATATAATAACATATCTTCGCATAAGTGACTGCGATTTGCTAATGGCCGCCGCGGATGCAGATGACGGCTTGGCGGCTCGGCTGTGCGCTGCGTCGCGAGAGGCAGGGGATTATGCCGGGCTTGTTTGTGCGGCATCTGCCGCAAACTATACCGATGCCCGCGTGCGCCGTGCGGTGATCAATATGATGCTTGGCATCACCCCGGACGACCTGCGGCGTGAAGCGGCGTATGTTCAACTGCTTGCTGCGAACGTACGCGGACGCGAGTGGCTGTCGGCGCGGCGGAACAGTGGCGGAGTAGAAATAGTAACCAAACCGGCAGATGCGGCGGGGGGGCAGGG
>URHI01000077.1 GCA_900547565.1 uncultured Eubacteriales bacterium
AAAAGATCGTTCGCCGCTGGCTGCTGGTCGACAAAAAGCGTGTCGACGGCCGCCGTATGGATCAGATACGCCCGCTTGCCGCCGAAGTCGGAATCCTGCCCCGCGTACACGGCTCTGGACTGTTCACACGCGGTCAGACACAGGTGCTTACCGCCGCAACACTCGGCATGCTGTCCGAGGCGCAGATGCTGGACGGCATAGACAGCGACACCTCAAAGAGATACATGCACCACTACAATATGCCCGGCTTCTCCACCGGTGAGGCCAAGGCTACCCGCAGCCCCGGCCGCCGCGAAATCGGTCACGGCGCGCTGGCTGAGCGTTCGCTTATTCCGGTGCTTCCCTCCGAGGAGGAGTTCCCCTACGCAATAAGACTTGTGTCCGACGTCGTGTCCTCCAACGGCTCAACGTCACAGGGCTCGGTCTGTGGCTCAACGCTGGCGCTCATGGACGCCGGTGTGCCGATCAAAGCGCCGGTTGCCGGTATCTCCTGCGGCCTTATCACAGCTGAGGACGGCTCGTGGGACACCATGCTCGACATTCAGGGACTTGAAGACTTCTACGGCGACATGGACTTTAAGGTTGCAGGTACTCACAAGGGTATCACCTCCATTCAGATGGACCTCAAGATAGACGGTCTGACACCCGAAATAATCAAGCAGGCGCTTGTCACCACCCACCGCGGACGTGACTATATCATCGATGAGGTACTGCTCAAGGCTATTCCCGCGCCACGCGCCGAGGTTTCCAAATATGCCCCCAAAATGACCACCATGCACATTGACCCCGATAAGATACGCGAGGTCATAGGCAAGGGCGGAGCGGTTATCCAGAAAATCGTGGCAGACAGCGGCGCCAAGGTCGACATCGATGATGACGGTACCGTTATCATCGCCGCTATCAACGGCGAGAGCGCCGCTATGGCCAAGGCTGCTATCGACGCTATATGCTTTGAGCCGGAGGTCGGCGCGATCTATACCGCAACGGTGGTCAAGATCCTCGCAAGCAAGGACAAGCCCAACGAGGACGTCGGCTGCTTCGTCGAATATGCTCCCGGCAAAGAGGGTATGGTTCACATCTCCAAGATCGCAAACAGACGTCTTAACAAGGTCACCGAGGCAGGCATCGATGTCGGCTCGGTAGTAAAGGTCAAGTACATGGGCCTGGACAAGAAGGGTCGTATGGACTTCTCTATCAAAGACGCAAAGTAAAGCCCAAATACATCGGGGTGCTTCCGCCGCGGGAGCACCCCGATATGAAAACGCTCGTGTGTTCTGCAAAAGCTCATCTGTATGACGGGCTTTCGCAGGTCTCACAACACTGTGTAGCCAGACAAAATCTTTCATATCTGATAAAACAAACCAAAAGGAGAGCAATCATGCCTACACCCCCACTTCCCGGTTCGGGCCGCGCCGCGTATATGCGCCGCAGAAAGATAAAAAGAATTGTCCTGTTTGCCTCTCTGATAATTGTCATCGTGCTTCTTATGCTGGCGGCAATACTGCTGGCAATGAACATTGCCCAAGCGTCGGACAACAATCCGGACGATACCACCACCGATACATCCGGCAGCACAACAGACAACTCACCGTCAACGCACGACGGCTACACCGCATTTATGTATGACAGTTCAAAGGCGGCTGAAGGTCCGCTGGTATTGGTAAACAAATCGCACAAATACATATTCCCGTCAACAATGGCAGGTCTGTCCGACATACGCGCCAGCCGTAACAAAAACACTGACGGAAATTATTCATACAGCTGTGAATACGACAAGCTGATGGACGCCGACGCGCTCAGAGCCTTCAACTCAATGATGGACGCATTTTATGCGGCAACCGGCAACGGCTATGCACTGGTCACAGCGGCATACCGCACGGCCGAGGAGCAGGATGCGCTGGGACTTGACACCAAGGGTGGCTACAGCGATCATCATACCGGCTGTCTTGTGACACTTAAATTTTATATGGACGGCATAATGTACAGCACCTCGGATTCCAAGTTTGCCGAAAGCTACAGTTGGCTGGCCGAGCATGCTGCCGAATACGGTTTTGTTGTGCGCTACCCCGATAACAAGGTTTCGATAACCGGAGTCAGTAACTACTCAAACGCCTATCGCTACGTCGGAATCCCACATGCCGCTTATATGAAATCAAACAACCTCTGCATGGAGGAATACATAGAGTTGCTGCAGTCACACAATCTGTCCGACAGCCACCTGAGCTCAACCGACAGCCAGGGCAATACATACGAGATCTACCGAATTCCCATGTCCTCGTCCGCACAGACATCGGTTCAGGTACCCGAGGGAAAGCAGTATTCAATCTCGGGAGATAATAACGGCGGACTTATTGTCGCCGTAAATGTGACAAAATAAATGACACAAAGCCAAACCCGCATTGAGTTTGGCTTTATGTATAGAGGAGGCAAAACATGGCCAAAATAAATCCCGCCGACGCCGAAGTACAGGGCTATATGGAGCTTCAACGGCGTACGGCATCACGTTGCCGTATTGCCGACCTGATGCTCATCGCAGTGCTGTCAGCAATGATAGCGGTGATGGGTATCGCTATATTCATACTTCCGCAGTCAACCTTTTCAGAGGACGAAAACCGCGACCTGACCACCTTCCCCGCTTTTTCGATCCAATCGCTTATACGCGGCGATTGGACCAAAAAGATCTCCGAATTCTACGCTGATCAGTTCCCCGTCCGGCGGCTAATGGTTCAGCTCAAAGCGACCTGCGAGCTGGCACAGTTCAAGGGGCAGAACAACAAAGTCATACTCGGCGCAAACGATACACTGATATCGCGCCTGGAGTACACCGACTATTCAAACGTCGAAAACAATATGGCCGCCGTCAACGATCTTCAGATCGCGCTGGACAAAGAAAACATTCCTGTCTGTATGGCCGTTGCTCCCCGGGCTATAGATATATTTGCCGCTGAGCTGCCGGTGCTTTACGGCTCCGAACGTTCGGACGCCGTGTGGGACGTTATAACCGCCTACCGGCCCGACGCAACACGCCTGCGCAACCGCCTTCTGGAATTACACAAAGAAGGCGAATATGTCTGGTACCGCACCGACCACCACTGGACAACCGACGGTGCCTATGCCGCATATGAGGAGCTTGGGCAGGTGCTGGGATATACTCCATACAAGACAAGTGATTTTGAGCGCACTCGTGTGTCGGATGAATTTTACGGGACCACATATTCAAAATCCGGCATGTACTTTGTCGCTCCCGATTCCATGTATTTTTACCGTTATGAAGGCGATGAGGGCTACGTAGTCAAAAATATGCGGACAGGTGCCATCAACACCGGCTTTTACTTCACCGGATTTCTCTCCGTCAAGGATAAATACAGCGCATTCATCGGTGAAAATCAGGCACATGTCAGAGTATATGATGCAACGGAAAAATCGGAAGACAAGCCTACGCTGGTGCTGGTTAAGGACAGCTTTGCAAATTCAGTCGTCCCGTTTCTGGCACGTCACTATGATCTTGAAATAATAGACCTGCGTTATTACACCGGATCGGTTGCCCGTCTGGCGCGCGAGAAAAACGCCTGCGGAGTCCTTATTCTCATAGGCGCGGACAGCTTGGCATCGTCCGATGATCTGACACAGTTGCGCCTCGGACTCGGCAGCTGACGGCACAATTACACACAGAAAGGAAAAGTATAAAATGAAGCACAACAAATACAATGAATACGACAGCCAGACTGAACAGAGCAATCCGGGGACGCTTTGCGACCGGGACGTGTCCGCGAAGCCCGAAAAGCGGCGTCCGCGTTTTCGCCCGTATATCAAAAATACCGTCAGCGTATCGTGCGGACTGTTCAAAAATGACGAGGACAGCGGTCCCATTACACAGCACGAGATTTCAGCATCATTTCGGATCAGACTTATTCCGGTACTGATTTCTTTTGCAGTTGCGATGGGAATTATGCTGCTGACTGCTAAAAAGAAAAAAAGATAAGTCATAAGGCATATTACCCGCTGAAGCCGTATGCCAGTCTGAGTATCAGTCTTATGCACAGCAAACCGGGTGCCGCGCGATGCGGCACCCGGCAATTTTACTTAATGTTGGACGTGAAATCCGTTATGACATTATCCTCGTCTACAGAAACAGGCGTTCCGTCTCCGTTGGTCTCAAAGTGAAATGCGTAGCCGTATTTCGGGTTTACATCGAAATTTGACAGTTGTTCCTCGGAGAACAGCCCGACAACTACCGGAACATATTCCTTTTGCATATTAGCGCGATATGTCCAATGATCTTCAATGTAATACAGTTTATATCCCAAGTCCGCAAGACGTTGATATTCTGCATATAGATCCTGCCGGGTTATTTCAACTTCCGCCTCGGCAAATATGTCAAAGGCAAGCAGAAATAATACTTCTCTGTCTGCATATGCTTCCCTGGCCTTCTCCACCTCAATAAAGCAGAAATATTCACCCGGTTCCGGAGTTGCGTAACAGCCGCTGGTATAGCCGCCCTTGTTATAGTCAGATATTATCGAACCTGCTTTGTGGTACGGAAACATAATATATCCTCCCACTGCAAGAACAAGACAAGCCGCAGCAATAAACGAACCACATTTTATACGCAGTCTTTTCTTCCCTACAGTAAAACCAGCTGCTTCATCAACATACTTTTCGGAGATGTCGCCAAGTGCATTTGAAAACTTATCTGTAGTCATATTAAAACCTCTCTTTCCAATAGATACTCTCGTAGTTCTTTACGTATTCTTGTGAGCCGGACCGAAACATTCTTTTCGGTAAGGCCAACTCTTGCGGCTATGTCGGCATACGGATCGGAAAACCAGTACCTGCGGAGAAAGATCACCCGGTTTTCTTTTGAAAGCGAATCCAAAAATGCCTCGATCATCTTAGTGAGCTCGCCTGCCGCAATTTCTTCCTCAACAATATTCGGACAAGCAAGGCAATCTTCCAATTCCTCCATAGCAACATCGTAAATACTGTTTCGTTTGGCTGCAGTGTTATGCTCGTAGCGTTTAAGTGAAACATTTCTTACGATCTTACAGACAAACGCAAGCAAAGGATTTGGCTTTGCAGGCGGAATGGAATTCCACGTTTCCAAATAGGCATCATTTATACATTCCTCCGCGTCCAGACGATTGTTCAGAATGTTGAATGAAACCGAGTGCAAGATCCGTCTGTATTTATTATCCAATTCCTTGATTGCTTGTTCAGATCGTTCAAAAAACAATTTGATTATTTTTTCATCCTCCATCTGTCCTATCTCCTTTCACCTGTATACTACGGTTTTATCGTCAAAAACTACAAGAAACAGAAATTTTTATTATTATAACATGCTTTTTTGCTTTAATGCAGTATTATTACCACTATCCGTGCCGTTTTTTGGGAACATCCGACCGCCGGCACACACTTGAAACATCTCTACTGCCGGTAGAATCGCCCGACTCTACGCACCGTGAGTGCTCCAACTGACCCGTTTCTGATATAATACTTCCATAGGGAGGTGAGATTTACCATGAATCAGATAATAATAGGAAAATTTATTGCAACATCAAGAAAAGCAAAGGGGCTTACTCAAAAACAGCTGGCTGACATACTGTCCATAAGCGACAAAACCGTTTCAAAGTGGGAGCGCGGCAGCGGACTGCCGGAGGTCAGCCTTATGCTGCCGCTGTGTAAAGCACTTGGAATAAACGTCAACGAGCTTTTGTCCGGAGAACGGCTTGACAGTGAGAAGTATTTTGAAAAGGCGGAAGAAAATATGGTGACGCTTGTCAAAGACACGACAAGTCCGAAGATCAAGGTCATGATATCCACCGTCGCGTGCGTGCTTGTCTCACTGTCCGCGCTGGCACTTGTGCTTATCGCCGGTTTTGCCGAGCTTCACGCGGCGGTAAGACTGCTTTTGATAGCTATTGCCCTTGTGGTGATATGTGCTGTCGTGGCAGTAACCGTTGTAATTGCGGTAAACACCGAAATATTCGAGTGTGAGGCGTGCGGAGAAAAATTCGTTCCAACCTTATCGGCATACATTATGGGGCCGCACACCCTCAGCCGCAGATATCTCAAGTGCCCTCACTGCGGCAAAAAGAGCTGGAATAAAAGCAATATACGGCAATGACACAAAAATCCCCCCGTGAAACGGGGGGATTTCAGTTTCGGGCAAAGCCCTAAATACTACTGGCTACGCACAAGTGCGTTATAGATTGGCCTGACGGCCATGCAACTGTTACTTACTATCCATAAATTGGTCCCATGGGTTGAACATTACTAACCGGCCGCTTTCCTGCTCCCTTTTCAACTGATCTGCAATGTATTCTTTTATTGCCTTTGTGTTTTTCCCCACGGTATTTACGTAATATCCCTTACACCAAAATTTGCGGTTTCGGTATGCAAACTTCATATTACCGTATTTCTGGAATATCAACAGTGAGCTTTTTCCTTTGAGATACCCTACAGATCTCAGATCTACAATATGCTGTCACAGCAAGCAAAGGATCTGATATTCCGATACGTATTCATATACTACAACCGTATTCGAATTTACACGGCAAATCCTGACATCTTGCCGCCGTCGCTCTACAGGCTTACGTCTGTCGAGCGAGACGCATGACCACGCGCCGCATTTTCGCCCTCAGTCGCTACGCGCCTTCGGAACGAAATTGTTTACATTATGCAATTGTGTTATACATACACTGATTAAACAACTCCATGGTCTCTCATTCTCAGCATCAGCTGATATCCGCATTTTCAATTCGGAACATAGCCTCTGCCGCCATTCTCAGCTCCGTATGCTGCTCAAGTCCGGGATCAGACTCCACAAGCTCACGCGCAGCGTCTGTTGCGGCTGTCATAAGCTCCGTGTCGTCACACATACCCGCCAGCCGGAAGCGTACTCCGCCGCTCTGGCGCAGACCGCCCTCCTGACCTATACTGCCTACAAAATCCCCCGGCCCGCGCATGGCAAGGTCGGTTTCGGCAATGGCGTAGCCATCATAAACCGTGTGCATAGTCTCAAGCCGGCGGCGAGCCTTCTCGCCCTTGGCATCTGACACCAGGACACAGTATGATTTACGTCTGCCTCGTCCCACACGTCCGCGCAGCTGATGCAGCTGAGACAGCCCGAAGCGCTCTGCGTTTTCAACGATCATCAGGCAGGCATTAGGCACGTTGACACCAACCTCGATCACTGTTGTGGAGACCAGCACATCACATTCACCCTCCGCAAACGAGCGCATGACACTCTCCTTGTCGTCCGCAGACAGCCTTCCATGTATCAGGCCGACGCGAAGTCCCGGCAAACGTTCGGAAAGCTCAGCCGCATATGTCTCAACCGCTTTGAGCGGCGGTTGTGACTTGTCCGGCTCGCGAAACAACGAAATGTCGGCCATACTTATCTCATTGTCGCCGCACTCACGCTCCTCTATCGCAGGACAAACTATATAAACCTGTCCACCTTCTCCGCACAACCGTGTAATAAATGCGTCCAGGCGTGACCGGTAGCTCTCGTCCACCACAAACGTATCGACACGCTGACGCCCCGGCGGCATTTCGTCAACACGTGAAATATCGAGATCGCCGTAAATCACCAGTGCCAGCGACCGCGGTATGGGCGTTGCGCTCATGACGAGCACGTGAGCATTTTTATTTTTTTCCGCAAGCGTTGCGCGCTGTGTAACGCCGAAACGGTGCTGCTCATCGGTAACTATAAGCCCCGGAGCGGCAAACTCAACGCCGCCGGATATCAGGGCGTGGGTGCCGATCACCATGTTCAGGCGTGATGCAGCATCACCCGATGCCAGCGCAGCCTTGATGCGACGCTTTTCAGCCGCAGGTGTAGCGCCGATCAGCAAGCCGCATGCAATTCCGAGTCCGGAAAACAGCGGTGCAAGATCATTATAATGCTGTCGCGCCAATATTTCCGTCGGTGCCATAAGCACGGCCTGTCGGCCGCTCATAACAGCCGTATACATGGCCGCCGCGGCACATATTGTTTTGCCGCATCCTACGTCACCTACAACAATGCGGCGCATGGGGATATCGCTCGCCATATCGCGGCGAATATCTTCTATAACACGCAGCTGGGCTGCCGTCAAGTGATATGGCAATAGCTCAAAAAGCGGCGAAAGGTCGCCTTCACAGCGCGGCGCCCCCGGCTTACGCTGACTGCGATGTACCGTCGCCAGTCCAAGTGAGAACATGAACAGCTCATCAAAGATCAGCCGTCGCTTGGCAATTGCCAACGACTGGTAGTCATCGGGCACATGTATGTTGCGCAGTGCAAAGCCCAGCGTGCAAAGCGAGTTATCGTGACGTATGCCGTCCGGAAGCGGATCATACAGACGGGGAATAAGCGTCATTGCCGAGGCAATGTCCTTTTGCAGCTGCTTCTGACTCAAACCGTCGGTCAGCGGATATACGGGATAGAGCGCAGGCAGGGGCTTATCCTCGATAAACGGCTCGGATGCCGGCGACGACATGGCAAAGCCGCGTCCGTCACGCTCAACTCGTCCCCAAAAGCGAAAAACAGAGCCTATCGGAAACTTATCCTTGAGAAAATTCTGATTAAAAAAAGTAATTGTGCAACTTCCGCTCTCATCAAAGGCGCGAAAGCGCAGGACATCCATACCGCGGCGCACGCGGACGCTGCGCGGCTCAGTCGCTACCGTGAGTATAACGGCACTTTTTATATCATCACGTGTCGCGGCAAGCAGTGATACGTCTCCACGATTCTCATATGCCCGCGGAAAATAGAACAGCAGATCCTCCACTGTCTCCACGCCAACCCGGGCATAGGCCTGTGCGCGCACCGCACCCACTCCGTACAGCTGCCGCACAGAAAGCCGACTCAGCTCCGACATATACGCCACCTCCTTTTATATGATTATAACCCGCCGGCAGGCACTTGTCAAGAGCAGGCTGAGGCTGAAATATTTTTACCAATGACGGTTTACAATCGCGGCAAAATGTTATATAATATTAGTGATAAATTAACACGAAAGGAACTGATTTATATGTCAAGCTGGGAAGATTTCAAAAATGATGCCTCCAAGGTAGCGTCAAAGGTGGCGGTGAAAACGGGTGAGTTGGCTGATGCCGCCGCGTTGAAAATAAAACTTCAGGGGCTGAAGCTCAGACTGTGCGAAGAATACGAAAAATTGGGACGGCTTACATACAAAGCCTCACGCACCGACGAGCAAGTTGACTGTGAGTCGCAGCTGGCAGTTATCGACAGCTTGCGGCAGGAGCTGAAAGATCTGGAAAAAAATAAAGTTTTTTGACTTGCAAGTTCATCGGATAATAGACAAACATTCTGTACGACGCAGAAAAATCACTTTACCGCAAAAAGGCGGTAAAGTGATTTTTTTAATAATTAGTTAGACTATGGAAACTATAGGGATATTGTCTGTCAAGGACGATAAGAAGATGACAGGAATATCGTCTTACAGGACAATGAAGTTTATACAACTCGTACGGGTGAAAAGGTAGCGTATGGCAATACTCCAATATAGTGTAGCTTAAGAGCCCTGCCTGTCGGATAGAAAAAACACTTTGATTGTTTGTAAATTTATAAAGGTATGTCCTTCTGTAAGCAAAGTTTCCGATTTGCTGAAAGCTTAAGCCTGTCCCCGACGGGATAGGCTTAAGCACGGAATCTATTACATCCGCCGCATCACACAAGCAGCAGTATAATCAACACCACCAGCGCGGCAATACCGAGAATGGGCAACAAACACCCAAAACATCCCCCATGATAATGCCGCGGAGGAGGAGGAGGTCTTCGCCAGCCGCCGCCCCACATAGGGCCTCGCGGTCCTCTCGGCCCTCTCGGTCCACCGGGAAATCCGCCCGGGCCATGCGGGCCTCCACCGAATCCTCCGGGACGCGGACCTCCCGGACCACCGCCGAATCCTCCGGGACGAGGACCTCCCGGACCACCGCCGAATCCTCCGGGACGAGGACCTCCCGGACCACCATGATGCCCTCCACCGGGTCCACCTGGCATATGTAATCACTCCTTTACAGATCAGATAATTTTTTCAGGTACGCTGTAAACTACAAGCAAAACGCGGCCCTCGTCTTACGACTCAGGCCGCGCTGTCGCGCATATTACTCAGCGTCATGTTCGCCTTCGGCGTCGTTAGCTTGCTCATCACTGTCTGCCTCGGCTTCGATGCAGACATCGCAATCGTCGCAACCGTCATCAATAAAATCATCGGTGTCATTGTCCACGAGCTTGAAGTATTTGTTGAACAGCTTGTAGATC
>URHI01000078.1 GCA_900547565.1 uncultured Eubacteriales bacterium
GGCGGTCTTCCGGTAGCAAGTGCGGGCAGCGGGCTACTGCTGCTGTCCGGCGGAATTGATTCGCCGGTTGCCGGCTGGATGATGGCCAAGCGCGGCATACGGCTTGAGGCGGTGCATTTCGAGTCGTTCCCTTATACAAGCGAGCGGGCACGGCAAAAGGTGCTGGAGCTTGCCGGTCTGGTCGCACACTGGACAGGTGACATAAATGTCCACATTGTGTCGCTGACGCACATTCAGGAGGAGCTGGCACGCGCCTGCAACGAGGAATATTTCACGCTTCTTCTGCGCCGCTACATGATGACCATAGCCGACCGCATTGCGCATGAGCGCGGTTGCGGGGCACTGATTACGGGCGAAAGCTTAGGACAGGTTGCCAGCCAGACACTGCCTGCCATCGGCGTTACCGACGCGGTGACAAGTCTTCCGGTCTTCCGCCCCTGCATCGGTATGGACAAGGAGGAAATCGTTCGTCTTGCACGTCACATCGGTACGTTTGACACATCTATTCAGCCGTATGAGGACTGCTGCACCGTTTTTACACCGCGTCACCCCAAGACCCGCCCGGAGCTTGCCAAGGTCGAAGCGGAAGAGAAAAAGGTCGATTTTGAAGCGCTTGTCACCGAGGCGCTCGGCACACTTAACACGGTGAGAATAAAAGCCGAGTTCTGACGTATAGCCTGCTTATACACCCATTTAAAAATCACTTTGCCGTATTGCTGCGGCAAAGTGATTTTTTGTCCTTAAGGACTACGGTCTGTCGTCTCCCGGCACAGAGAGAACGGCAAAGTAGGGTATGATGTCCCCGGCCGTTTCTTGCCAGCGGGCCGTACAGCGTCACCCGGAAGCCCACCGCTCCCGGGATTATCTCTGCGTAATATCACTGCGGCCCGCTCCGGCACCACGGTATGCGAGCTGGACGGTCCGCGCCTGATCTTATATAGCTCACGAATGGATTGCATAGTCGCTACCTCATTCCTTGAATTTTCATAATTGTGCCGCAAAGCGAAAATTCTTGTCCGGATGGCTTTTTGCGGATATTATGCTGTATTTGCGCAGCGTGGTAAGTCCCGCGTAAAAAATTCTGCGTTTACGCATATATCCGAACAATATTTGTATTATGAACGGCAGTGTGCGGTTTCATTTAGTGCAACAGAATGTACCTGTCGTGCATTGACAGCGGCCGCGGAGTTTTATTATAATTAAATCACAGATATATTATGTCCCGGGGGACAAATTTTATATTGTGGGAGGCAGGAATATGGATTTTTCAAGAAAGCCCAGAATAGGTGTACTTCTTATCGGCGCCAAACGCTTCAAGCCGCTCGGCGAGGGCACCGCCCGCGGCAGCTACGAACAGCGCAAGGCCGCCGAGGCCGACAGCTATATTTCCGTATTCTCCGGGTTTGCCGACATTGTGTTCGACGGCCCGGTTTACGAGCGTGAAGAGGCCGAGGCGGCAGCACGCCGATTTTACAACGAGGACTGTGACTGCGCCGTTGCCATCCTGCTGTCGTGGGCGGAGGATTTTGCCTGGATACACTTTCTGCGCGAGCTGCCCGACAGCATACCGATGTTCTTTGCCTCGGTGGTGCGCGATTCGCTGTCAATTACCGACACCAACGACGAAGACCAGTTTGTCGACTTTCTCTCGGCCGGGTCGCTGGTTGGATTTCAGGAGGCGTCCGGTTCGTTCCGCCGCTTCAACCGCCCAATGACAGATATGTGCATCGGCACGCTTGACACGGTAGCCGAAAAGCTGAGTATATTCGCAACCGCCGCCAAGGTGCGCAATATTCTGCGCCACTCAAAGATCTCTCTGCTGTCCTGCTTCAACGAGGCAATGTGGGCAACATATGTCGATCCGTACAACATATTCATGAAGATCGGCCCGGAAATACATTTCCTGTCGGTCATGGAGCTGGTCAATGAAATAAACGTCACTGATGACAAAATGATATCAGCGCTGTGCGAGCGCCTGTGCCGGAAATACCGTGTATACCCCAGTGTAGACTTTGATAAGCTGCACGCATCTGTAAAAGCGACCTACGCTATGGAACAGCTAGCCCTGCGCGAGGGTACTGACCTGCTGGTCCTCAACGATATCGACACCGTTCTGTTTGCCAATGTTGGACTGCGTCCCGGCTTCACTCCCACAACGCCAGACCTGCCGATGGTGACTGTCCCCGAGGGCGACATAGGCGGTGGGCTGGCGACCTACATACTCCAGGCGACAACCGGCCGTCCCGCCAATTTCATAGAACCGTTTTATATCGATCACGTGCGCGGAACATTTGCGGCCGGTCACGCAGGCCCCAACAATTATCAGGCCTGCCCCGAAAACTGCATAATCGCACGTGACGAGCGCTTTGCAAAGAGCGGATGGAAGTATGCAGGGGCACCGTTCGCCTGGTATGTATTCCCTGCCGGCATCAAAACCATGCTGCACATGTCCGAAAAGGACGGCAGAATGAAAATGGTGTGCGCGCTGGTGGAATGTCTGCCGACAGAGCACTATCTTGCGTCCTATTCCCACGCTGATTTCAGACCTGTAGGCGACATGTCGCCCGAGCAGCTGTTTGAGGGCATAGTGTCAAACGGTGTGACACAGCATTACGGCATTGTCGACGGCGACTGTATCAGGCAGCTGCGAGCTCTTGCCGGGCTGTGCGGATTTGAATTTGTATATGTAAAGTGAGATAACAATGAAAAAAGTACTTGTGATAACATATGATAAATGCGATGACAGCGAGCTGATGTACCCGCTGTACCGTCTGCGTGAGGCCGACATTGAGCCGGTCGTGTGCTCACTTGAAAAGCGTGTGATACACGCCAAAGTGTTTGTAACAGCCGAGGCGGTGCTGTTGCCGGAGGAGGTCAATACAGACGACTACGTCGGGCTGTACCTGCCCGGCGGCGCTGCCCCCGAAAAACTTCGGCAAAACCGCGCCGTGCTGGGCGTGGTAAGAGAATTTTCCGCCGCCGCAAAACCGATATGCGCCGTCTGCCACGGCCCGCAGGTGCTTATCTCAGCCGGACTTACCCGCGGGCATAAATGCACCTGCTATGCCGGAATACGGGACGACCTGATAAACTCGGGGGCCGAATATATTGACGTTCCGGTAGTGATCGACGGGACGCTGGTAACATCGCGTCATCCTGCGGATATGCCGTACATGATGCGGGAATTTGTCCGCCTTCTTGCCTGAGCAAACTGAAAGAGAGGACCTGTTATATGAGCTTTATGTTCAATCCCTTCCCTTATGAAGATGAAACCGCCGTCAACCGAATAAGCGCCGACGGAATAGATCTGTCAGAGGCATATTCAGGCAATGACGCCGTCGCTGAAAAGCTGAATGAGGTGTTGCGCTCCAAAGGTGCCGGCTGTGTCATAGGTATTGACGGCTACACCACCGCACCGTTTGATGCCATAACGGGACTTATAACCGAGAGGTGTCTGCTTATCAGCACCTCAGACCTTTTCAGGCCTGCCGCCGAGCTGCGGGAGCTGCTGCACGACAACCTCCCCGAGGATCGCGTAAAGGACCCGGTCCTGCTGTACGGCAAGCTGTTTACCGAGGGCTTTACGGGTCTTTTTGACCCCGCACGTGTTGAAGCTGCTATTGAAAAAATAAAGTCTGCCCCCTGCCCAGTGGTGCTGTGCGGCTACGGCGCACTGTCCGACTGCTTTGCCGGCATTGTGAACGTAAAAATCTGGGCAGACATTACTCCCAAGCGTGCAGTACTCAACGTAAAGGCGGGCGGCTACAGAAATTACGGCAACGATTGCGACCTACCCTATAAGGTCACTATGCGTCGGTGCTATTATGTCGATTTTGAGGTATCGTTCAGTCTGCGGTGCCGCCTTCTGGCCGCACACGCGCTGGACTATTATATCTGCGCTGACAGGCCCGGCGAGCTTCAGCTGCTCGGCGGCCGTCTGCTTGACAGCCTGCTGTGTCATGTGCTTGACTACCCTATCCGCCAGAAGCCGGTTTATCTGGAGGGTGTCTGGGGCGGATATTACATCATGAAATACAGAAATCTGCCCGACACCATGAAAAACTGCGCGTGGGTGTTTGACATGATACCCATGGAGGTCAGCACTGTCATCGAATGCAGTGGACAGAAGTTCGAATTTCCGTTTTACGCAGTAGTGGCGGCATACGGTGAAAAGCTGATGGGCATCCGCTGTATGCAGGAGTTCCACGGCTTTTTCCCTATCCGGTTCAACTATGACGACACCTTTCACGCCAGCGGCAATATGTCCATACAGCTGCACCCCGGCGCTGACTGGGTGGTGAACAATCATAACGAGCTGGGACGCCAGGACGAAAGCTATTACATTGTCGTGACCGGACAGGGCGCCAAAACCTATCTCGGGTTCAACTCGGGTGTGGATGTGGATGAATTTGTCGAAAAGGTCAAACAAAGCGAGCGCGAGCACTGCCCGGTAGATTATAAAAAGTATATTCACGCCGAGGACAGCTACCCCGGTATGCAGGTCATGATACCCGCCGGTACCATACATGCCTCGGGTCAAAACCAGGTTATACTTGAGATAGGTTCACTGACAGTCGGCTCCTACACCTACAAAATGTATGACTACCTGCGCCGCGACCTGGACGGCAATCCCCGCCCCATTCACTCATATTACGGCGAAATCAACCTAAACCGCAACATGACAGAGCAATATGTCCGCGCCAACCTTGTCAACGGCCGCAAGAGAATTGTGCGCGAGGGCGGCGAGGGCGACCAGTGGTGGCAGGAGATGGTTGTCGGCGAGTGCGATCAGCTGTACATATGGCTAAAAAATCTGTTGTTCGGCGACTGCATGGAGGACGATACAAAAGGCGACTTCTGTGTGCTGACACTGGTGGACGGCGAGCGGGTGACGGTTCGTTCCAAAGCACACCCCGAGCGCAAATATGACATGAATTATCTTGATATAGTGGTGGTGCCCGCCGACATGGGCGAGTTCGAGCTTATCAACGGCAAGCCCGGCACGCGCATTGTCATGCACAAGACCATGCTGAAAAGAGTCTGAATATGAAACGGTTTCTTCTTGCCATTGACGCGGGCGGAACATTTCTCAAGTCGGCGCTGTTCTGCAACGGTGAGCTGTGCCGTGACACGTTTTTCCGGGTGGAGGCAGACTCCGACAGAGGAAATGCAGCTCAGATACGGGCGGCTTACGACAGTATAATCGCTCACGCAGCCGCATGCGCCCGGAGCAGAGGCGGCCGCATATTCCGTGTGTCGGTCGACACGCCGGGCCCGTTTGACTTCTCCACGGGAACGCCGCTCATGAAGCACAAATACCGGGCGATTTACGGCATATCGCTTGTCCCGTGGATAAAGCAGGCGGCCGGAGACGTTGAGGTGCGATTTGTGCACGACTCAACCGCGTTTATACTGGGCGTCGCTCGGCAGGGCACCTGCCGCCCGGTAGCCGGCGCAATGATAGGTACCGGCCTCGGATTTGCCATGCTCGGACATGACGGCAGGCCCCAAACACGCCCCGACGGCGGACCGCTGGTGAGTATTTACCAAAGACCTCTGCGCCAGACGACAGCCGAGGAGCTTATTTCCGGACGCGGGATAGTGGCACGGTACAACGCCAATGCGGCCGTCCCGGCAGACAATGCAAAGCAGATCGGCGACCGTGCCGCGGCGGGTGACGGCAATGCGCGCCGCATATATCTTGAAACAGGTGAGCTGCTCGGCGAGGTCGTGCGCCCGATACTGTTGCAGTACGGCGTGCAGGCATTTATTCTCGGCGGGCAGATCTCAAAATCTTTTTCGCTTATGGAACCGGGACTGCGGCAGGCTCTTGCAGGACTCGGGCAGCTGAAATACATTGCCGCGGCTGAGGATATTGACAATGTCCACCTTTACGGTGCGGCGCTGGCTTAAGGGGGCTTTATGACAGGACTTGAAATTTCAGAATATATCGGCGAGGGCTACGACCGAACACTGACATACGGTGCGTGGCGGGTCGCGTTTCTCAACTTTGCGCCGCAGTTTGACAATATCACATATATTGAACGACACCTGCTTACCGATGAGGTGTTCGTACTGCTGGCAGGCGAGGCTGAGCTTTTGATCGGAGAAGAGCGCGAGGCTGTAACCATGGAGCCGTGCCGGCTGTATAATGTCAGGGCCGGGACATGGCACAACATCCGTGTCAGCCGCGACGCGCGTGTGCTGATTGTTGAAAACAGCGACACAGGCAAGCAAAACAGCGAATATATTTACTTCTGAACAAAAGGCTCTCCTACAGATGAAATGTTCCCGAAGGTACATTTCACCGGGAGAGCCGTTATTGTAGCTTACTTCCCGGCGCGAACGCCCCAGACGCACAACGGTGTTTTTTGGTCCGGGACCGTCAGACGGCCGTCGGAGACAAGCTCCTCCATGATATGCGCCATAACGTTTTGCCTGTGATATATTTTTGCGACATCACCGCACTGCGACCGAACGCCCGTCGGAACATGCTCGTAAAGCACCCCCTGAGCTGTGTCCGATACGCGCATCATGCAATCGCACACCTGCTCACTCGCCCCGGCAAGCAGACCGCACACACGCTCAAAGGCATCGGAATCAAACACCGGGAAGTTGGCGCTGAGTCGGTCGCCCTCACACAGCACAAAACGCTCCCGGAGCAGTCGCGTGAGCGTAACGTTGTCCCAGTCGGGCGCGCCGCCGAGCACCGCGGTGCACATGGCCTCGGCGCCTGCGTCAAAATGCGAATGATCGTACAACTGCGCACGGTCGATTATACGGTAATTTTCAGCCGAGAACCACGCCGTCCCGGAACGGTTCCAAACCTCCATACACACACCGCGGAAATGCGAGCGCGAGAGGTCATTGTCGTGCCCGAACAGCCAGCCATGTCCGCCAAGCGGCAGAGCCTTTGCCGGTCCTATCGGCGCCCGCTCACGAGCAAGGCTGTAACCGTTTACCATGGCAATATTGAGCAGTGCGAAAAGCAGGCGGTTGTTGTCATAATCATTGCCGTCAAACGTGATCGACCTGATATCGGCCAGCCGCGCGGCAACCTCCCTGTAAACAGAGTCCGCCGCTCCTGCATATATGTCTGCCGTCAGACGGCCAAGCTCGCGCTCATACTCCTCAGTAATAATGACGATATTTGTCTGATATTTGCCTTTTGCGGAGCTGATAAGCCCGGCAGACTGCAAAATCTCCAGCTCGTCCTCAAGATACGGCATGGATACACCAACCTCCACCGACAGCTCCTGTGCTGTCATCGGCGTATAATATGCCGCCAGCATTATGGAGCCGGGCAGTTTTCTTGTGAAAAGCCCGCCATAGTGGTTGCGGTCACCCCAGAAATTCAACCGGAAAGTGCCGGGATTATAACTCTTTTCTCCGAGCGTTCTTGTCATACCTATTCCCTCCTTAAGCAATTTGCGTGTTTTGAAAAGATGATATTTCACCATGTCCACGCTGATGTTTTGTTGACTTGCAATTTCGGAACAGCTCATGCCTCCGACATAATAGGCGACGCACACCTCGCGGTGCACACGTGTAAGCAATGACAGCTCTCGGCGGAGCAGATAAAGCTGCTCCTGCTGCTGTTCGCGCTCGATGTATTCCTGCTCGGGCGACAAACCGTGCTCAACGGCATCGGGCACTTGCGATAATGTGTCGCTGGCCTTGCCGTGCCCGCGCCGTATGAACCGCCGGAAGGTGTTGTCGGCAACACGCCACACGTACCCCCAGAAGGCGGCATCGTCTTTGATCTTTCCGGCTGAGATCATGATTTCATATATTATCTCTCCGGTCAGATCATCTACCCGATCTTTGTCGTACAGCCGCGCAAATGCAAATCCGTATATCGCGGTCAGATTTTGTGAGAGCAGCTCACCGGCGCGCATGTCGGTCATAATTGTTCCCCCTTGATTTTGATAGCTATCAACTATATAGTGTCGGGAAAGGTATATCGGTTAATCGTTCAGAAAAAAATCACGACACGATTTTATCATATCCGAAGTAATGTGTCAACGTCTGCGGCGCCTGCAACAAATTAATAAATATTAATAATTATAACGGTTGCTTTTTATCATTACATGATGTATAATATATCCAATCTGACGGCAAGTGGAGGGGAGATATTGCTTGATATATTGCGGAAATACAAGCGAGTATTGTTTTTTCTGATGTTTTTACCGATCTGTTTGCTGTATTTTCTGATATCCTATATTGATTTTGAACGCACGATGATACACTGCGCACTCGACGATATAATTCCGTTTGTCCCCGCCTTTATAGTTCCGTATGTGCTGTGGTACGCATATGTTCCGCTCATGCTTATACTGACCTGCTTTGCCGCGCCGGAATACTTCGTGCGCCAGTGCGCCGCATTTTTTGGCGGGGCATTGTTTTGTCTGCTGACATTCATAGTGTTTCCAACAGCCATCGACTTCCGGCCGCAAATCACGGGAGGCGATGTTTTCGAGTGGATGTGCGGGGTAACATTCGCAAACGACAGGCCGGTCAATGTTTTTCCGAGCCTGCATTGCTATGAGGCACTGGCAGTGCATCTGACCACCTTCTCCGTGCCTGGACTGCACCGTAAGACCGCATTGCGCTCTGCAAGTGCGGTACTGGCGGCGATCATCTGCGCCTCAACCGTTTTTGTCAAGCAACATTCTGTTATTGACGTTTTTGCCGGGTGTACTGTGGCCGTTCTTGCCGCACTTCCCGTACTGATTTTAAACAGGAGGTCACGTAAAAATGATAATCAGGCCGTTTAATGCCGTTTTTTCAGGCGTGCTAGTCCTTGCCTTTGCCGCTATAATTCTTATGTGGATGATGCTTCGTCAGAAAAGCGAAAAGATGCGGACTATGACAATAGTTATTATTTGTTGCTTCAACATAATAGCATTTTTTATATACAAATTTGCACTGTCTCACGACACCGAGTTTCTGAACATAAATCACCTGAAACATTTCAACTGGTTCAATGAACTGCCGCTTCAGCTGTGCAATATCAACATGTTCCTCATACCGATAGGCTTGCTTACCAAAAAGCGCTTTATACTCGGATTTTCATTCTTCGTTGCGCCACTTGGTGCTGTTATGGCACTGCTGTTTCCCGAACCGGCATTTAGCGGCTACTCCCTGCTTCTTCCGCGTATGTTGGGCTTTTACGGCACGCACATTCTGATCTTCATCTGCGGCGTAAGCCTAGCAACGCTCAGGCTTTATCGGCCGCGGTTATCTGACTTTCCCGGAATTATTATTAATGTTGTATCGCTTACGGTAACAATTCACTGTGTCAATTTGATCTTGCGTGCAACAGTCTGCCCGCATGCCAATTACTTTTTCACGTTCCCTGTGAATATCAACATACTTAATTTATTTTGGAGCTGGATACCAATACCGCTACTGTATCTGCTGCCGGGCATGGTGATACTATTGGCCTATATGGTAATTGTTTTGCTGGTGTTTGCTATACCGGACGAGATCAGAAGTATAAAATCAAAGCATATACCGGCGCAGTAATATAAGTAATACAATAAGATAATCGCAAAAGCGTGCCGAAGAAACGGTCGTACAGACAGAAAAATCACTTTACTGCTGAAAAGGCGGTAAAGTGATTTTTTTTGGTGATAGTTAGTTGTACTGTGGGGGCTATAGGAGGATTGTCTGTCGAGGATGATAAGAAGGTTACAGAAATATCGTCTTTCAGGACGATAATAAGATTAC
>URHI01000079.1 GCA_900547565.1 uncultured Eubacteriales bacterium
CCGGAGCCATTATTTAAATCTTAAATCATACCAGACCGAGCCGTCAATACTATGCCTTACTGCTCGATCTCCTCCATGACATACGCCTCGAGTATGTCACCGACCTTGAGATCGCTGAAGCGCTCAAGTCCGATACCGCATTCGTATCCGGCGGCAACCTCGCGGACATCGTCCTTGAAGCGGCGGAGAGATGAGATCTTGTCCTCAAACACCACCACTCCCGCGCGGACAACACGGATCTGCGCAGAACGCGTCACCTTGCCGTCCTGAACGTACGAACCGGCAATAGTGCCGACGTTCGGAACGTGAATCGTCTGACGCACCTCGGCGTGTCCCAGCAGATTTTCACGGAATTTGGGCGCCAGCATACCCTTCATAGCCGCCGTGATCTCCTCGATACAGCTGTATATGACTCGGTACGTGCGTATCTCCACATTCTGACGCTCTGCGCTGTCAAGCGCGCTCTTGTCCGGGCGCACGTTGAAGCCGACTATTATCGCATTTGAGGCGGCGGCAAACATAACGTCGCCCTCGGTAATACCGCCCGCCGCGGCGTGAATGACCTTGACCTTGACCTCGTCGTTTGAAATCTTCTCAAGCGACGACTTGACCGCCTCGGCAGAGCCGCCGACATCAGCCTTGACAATGATATTGAGCACCTTGACGCCCTCCGAGATCTGGGCAAACAGATCGTTCAGATTTGCACGGGCATTGGCCTTGAACACTTCCTCCTTGGCCTTGTCACGGCGCTGGTCGGCCAGCATACGTGCCATTTTCTCGTCCTCGACGGCATTGAACTCGTCTCCCGCGGAGGGCACCTCGGCAAGTCCGGTGATCTCGACCGGCACAGACGGCGTTGCCGCCTTGACTGTCTTGCCGTTGTAATCGGTCATAGCGCGGACGCGGCCGACAGCCGTACCCGCAATAACCACGTCGCCGTTGCGCAACGTACCGTTCTGAACCAGAACCGTCGCCACAGGGCCGCGTCCCTTGTCCAGCTTTGCCTCAATGACAATACCCTTGGCACGGCGGTTGGGGTTGGCCTTCAGCTCCTTGACCTCGGCAACCAGCAGGACGCTTTCAAGCAGGTCATCAATACCCTGCCCGGTCAGCGCCGAAACGGGAACGCATATGACGTCGCCGCCCCAAGCCTCGGGAACCAGATCGTATTTTGTAAGATCCTGCATTACATGGTCGGGATTTGCCGACGGCTTATCCATTTTGTTGATGGCGACAATGATATCTACGCCCGCCGCCTTGGCGTGGTTTATAGCCTCGACCGTCTGCGGCATAATGCCGTCATCGGCCGCGACAACAAGAATCGCTATATCCGTAGCCTGCGCACCGCGGGCACGCATTGCCGTAAATGCCTCATGTCCGGGGGTGTCGAGGAAGGTAATGTCCTTGCCCTTGATGCGGACACGGTAAGCGCCGATATGCTGTGTAATTCCGCCCGCCTCGCCGGAGGTCACATGCGTGTGACGTATGGCGTCGAGCAGTGAGGTCTTACCGTGGTCGACGTGTCCCATGACGCACACGACAGGTGCACGTTCGACAAGCTGTGAGGCATCGTCCTCCTGGTCGTCGAACAGCTTATCCTCAATGGTGACAACGACCTCACGCGTCACCTCGGCACCCAGCTCATCGGCAATAAGGTATGCGGTGTCGTAGTCAATGAACTCGTTGACCGTAGCCATCATGCCCATGAGCATGAGCCGCTTGATCACCTCACCGACCGTAACCTTAAGACGTGACGCCAGCTCGGAAACACTTATCTCGTCCGGGATCGACACCTTGACGGGCTGCTTTTTGATTATTGTCTGCTTTTTAGGCTGGAAACGTCCGCGCCCCTGATTCTGGCGCTGTGACTGCTGATCGGAGTTCTTTTTCTTGACACGTTCACTGCCGCCGCGCATGTCGCGTATGGATTCCGGCACGATGTTGTCCAGCTTTTCGTCGTATTTGGACAGGTCAACGGTGGTTCCACGCGTGTCGACCACACGAGGCCCCGAGCCTTCTTTTTTGGGACCTTGGCCGCGGACTATGGGCTGAGCCTGGAAGGTATCGCGCGGCTGGCCTGCGCGTTCGGGCTTTCGCTGACCCTGACCGGGCCGCTGACCCTGCTGGCGGTCGCCGTTATTACGGTCCTGACCTCCGAAGCCGGTGCGGCCGTTCTGCTGCTGGCCGGATGCGCGGTCAAAGCCGTTACGGTCGCCTGCCGGACGCTGCGAACGGTCAATGCCGCTGCGGTCACCACTGCTACGGTCGCTGCCGCCTCCCTGACGCGGCACAAGATTCTGGCGCTGCTGGCCGTTGTTGTTTGCGGAACGGTCCTGACGAGGCGACTGTCCCTGCGGATTGTCCCTGCGCGGCTGTTGACCCTGCTGATAGGTCTGCCCGGGACGGTTGTTGTTCTGGCGGTTGTCCTGCCGGCTGTCCTGGCGGCTGTCCTGACGCTGGTGATTATCCTGCGCAGGACGTTCCTGACGCACACCCTGATTTGTATTCTGACGGCTGTCCTGACGCACCTCTGTCTTGGGAGCTTCGGCCTTGGGTGCTTCAGCCCTGGATGCCTCGGCTTTTGGTGCTTCGGCTTTGGGTGCCTCAGCCTTAGGTGCTTCAGCCTTGGGAGCCTCAGCCTTGGGTGCTTCAGCCTTGGGTACCTCGGCTTTGGGAGCCTCAGCCTTAGGTGCTTCAGCCTTGGGTGTCTCGGCTTTGGGTTGGTCTTCGGCCGGCTTCGGAGGGCGTGCGGTGGAAGGTATATATGTTATACCGTCAATATAGTCCTCAATATTTGATATCTGGTTTGCCTTGGTAAGCTCGTCAAAAATATAATTGAACTCCTCGGCCTCCAGATTCTTCTGTGACTTGACCTCTATTCCCTTTTCACTGAGGAAATCAGTGAGGTCCTTGCCCTTCATACCGAGATCCTTTGCCAACTGATTAACTTTGAACTGCGGTGTAATTGCCATATAAACCCTCCATAATCATGTCTTGCGACGCCGTTCAGCACACGGCGTTCAGCTTTTTTTCCACTGCCCGGCAGAGATTCTCGTCTGTTATCCCCACGGCGGCCAGCTCCCGGTTGCGTCCCAGCGCCCGTGCGAGCGTCAGTGCATCTACCGGAATCTTTCTGTGCTTGGTTTTATAGTATGTGCATTTGTCTGTCAGCTTTTTATGTGTGTTGTCCGACGTGCCTGCCGCCTCGATCACAAGCAGCGGGCAGTTGCCCGGTGTACGCTGACGCAGGGCCTCGCATACGCGGTCTGTGCCCATGATCAGCTTGCCGGCCTTTGCGCACAGCCCCAGCATGCCCAGCAGCGAGGACAACCGACCTGCGTCGGTCTTCTCGGCCGCCTGCCCGGTCTGTCCGGACACCGGCTCTGTTTTATGATGCTCACTCATGCTTATCTCCCGTCGGACACCCGTCCGAGCCGTCACGTGCGGCTATCTCGCGCTCCAGCTCGTCGTACAGCTGCTCCGAAATGGGGCAACCGAGACTGTGCTCAATGCGACGGGACTTGCGCGCCCGCTGAAAGCACCTGACGTCGGGGCAGATATACGCGCCGCGGCCTGACGCGCGGCCGTTGAAATCCAGCGACACCGTTCCGTCCGGGGCACGGAGCACTCGGATAAGCTCACGCTTGGGGCGGTGGGCGTTACAGCCCAGACATTGCCGCTCGGGAATTTTCTTTTGCTTTACCGGCTGTTGCATGTAACCTTCCGCCTTTCGGTGATATGTTTATGATTTGATATCTATCTTGATGCCGGTCAGGCGGGCAGCCAGGCGGGCGTTCTGCCCTTCCTTGCCTATAGCCAACGACAGCTGATCCGCATCAACAATGACTCGGCAGGAGCGTTCGCCTGTCATCTCGACGCTGTTGACGGTGGCCGGTGCCAGCGCCGACGCCACATATTCCTCAGGCGACTCGCTGTACTTGACTATATCTATCTTTTCGCCTCTCAGCTCGTCTACTATGCCGGCAATACGCACGCCGTGCGCACCGATACATGCGCCGACGGGATCTACATCCGGCTCACGCGACATAACCGCGATCTTGGTTCTCGAGCCGGCCTCACGCGCTACGCCCTTGACAATAACCACGCCGTCGGCGATCTCTGGTATTTCCAGCTCAAACATGCGGCGCACCAGTCCCGGATGTATACGCGACAGCGTAACCAGCGGTCCGCGCGACTCTTTGCTGACCTCAGTGATGAACACCTTGATCTTGTCGCCAACCGTAAAGGTCTCGCCCGGAATCTGCTCGCCCTTGACAAGCACCGCGTAGCTCGTGCCGGTCTCAAGCACCACATTTCCGGTGGTGGGATCGATCTTGCTTACTGTTGCGGTAATGATTTCCTCGCGCTTGCTTTCATACGCCTCCTGCATTACGCGGCGCTCCCCCTCGCGTATACCCTGAATTATAACGCTTTTGGCCGCGCCCGCCGACAGACGGCGGAAGTTCTTGGGCTTGACCTCGGTTTCCACCACCTTGCCCACCGCATATCTTTTGCTTATGGCGCGTGCGTCTTCGAGCGAAATTTCGGTCTGGGGGTCGGTGACCTCCTCCACCACATCTTTCTGCTGAAAGACCTTTACGTCCTCCTTTTCAGGATCAATGGACACGCGGACCTTGGTGTTTGCGCCGTACTCCTTTTTGTAGGCCGAAACCAAGGCGGCTTCTATTTTCTCGAGCAGGTATTCTCTCGGGATACCCTTTTCCTTTTCCAGAAGCTCCAGTGCCGCGAAAAACTCCTTGTTCATGGCGGATCAATTTCCTTTCAATATTTATGTTTATCTTGTCGTTTTAATCGTCAAAATCGTAAACCGTGCGCACCTTTGACACGGCACTGCGCAAAATTTTGCGCCCATCGACCGTAATGCTGTCGGCGTCGTAGCCTTCAAGCGTACCGCAGATGGTTTTCTGCCCGTTTGGGTCAGGCGCGAAAAGCCGCACCTCAACGCGCTCGCCCAGGCAGGCATCAAAGTGAAAATCGTATTTCAGCTCGCGCTCTATCCCCGGTGAGCTGACCTCGAGATAATAGGATTGGTCAATGGGGTCGGCCTCATCGAGCATTGGATCAATGGTGCGATGGAAGGCCTCGCAGTCATCGATATTGATCCCCTCAGGTTTGTCAAGCGTTATACGCAGCACCCGGCGTGCGCCCTCTCTGACAAATTCAACGTCCCACAGCGTATATCCCATGCTGTCGGCCACAGGGGCGACCAGCTCGCGCACGGTGGTGGCTACATTCTTACGGTTTGCCACAGACTTCTCCTTTCAGAAATTAAGAGTGGGTCTCATGACCCACTCTCAATCGTAATCTTCACAATACACATACAGTATATCACACATTTGCCGCGATTGCAATAGTTTTTTGATATTTTCTCACTTTTTGATAAAAAATGTGACGATATTTTGTTAATTTGTGGCTCACATGGCCCATCCCGCTTGAAAATGAACCGGCGATATGATAAAATATAGTAAAATAATTGCTGTGAGGTACAAATCAATGGCAACCGTAACAATCGTCGGCTCGGGCATGATGGGATCTGCCCTTGCCTTCCCCGCGCGCGAAAACGGGCACACCGTAAGACTTGTCGGCACACCGCTCGACAGCGAAATAATCGACACCTGCCGGGCAACCGGCCGCCACCCCAAGTTCACCGCCGACTTTCCCGCCGGCATCGGATATTACCGGATAGAACAGCTGGACGAGGCGCTGGAGGGCGCCGACCTGGTCATCGGCGGTGTGTCCAGCTTTGGCGTTGACTGGTTTTCGGACTATGTCCTGCCACGTCTCACACCCGGTGTTCCGCTGCTCACTGTCACCAAGGGGCTGTGGGACACGCCTGACGGCCGTCTGCTCACCTACCCTGACCTGTGGCAAAAACGGCTTGATGAGCTGGGGCTCCGGGTGCCGCTGTGCGCTGTAGGCGGTCCCTGCACAAGCTATGAGCTGGTGGCTCATGACCAGACAGAGGTGGCCTTCTGCGGCAGTGACATGAGCGTGCTGCGCAAGCTCAAAAGCATTATGGCAACTGACTATTATCACGTCAGCCTGTCGACCGATGTCACCGGTATCGAAAGCGCAGTCGCGCTCAAAAACGGTTACGCGCTGGGCGTTGCGCTGACTATTGGACTCAATCAGCGCCGCTTCGGACTTGACAGCGAGCTGCACTTCAATTCGCAGGCGGCCGTGTTCGGTCAGGCAGTGCGTGAAATGTCACGCCTGCTGGACTATCAGGGCGCGGGCACGCTGGACAATCTTGCAGTCGGCATCGGCGACCTGTACGTCACGGTATACGGCGGTCGCACGCGGTTGATAGGAATACTGCTCGGCCGCGGCCTTGACATAGACCGGGCGCGGGCAGAGCTTAACGGCGTGACGCTGGAATCTCTGGTAGTGTCGGTGCGTGTGGCACGGGCAATACGCGCCGCGGCAGCAGCCGGACGGCTGTCTCTTGACGACTTTCCGCTGCTGATGCACGTCGACGACATTCTTACAAATAAGGCCGAGGCCGAACTGCCGTGGGAGAAATTCACGTTTGAGGTGTAACACATGTGGAATGTTAAGCTGTGCATGAATGCCGGCGGGCTGGGACGCCCCGCTGACGAGGCGGTCGGTATGCTGGCCGCCGCCGGATTTGACGGCTTTTTTGTGGGCTGGAATCCGGGCGATGATCTTGGCAATATCCGGCGTGCAGCCGAGCGGGAGCATATGATGTTTCAGTCTGTGCACGCGCCCTTCAACCATGTCAATCGGCTGTGGCAGACGGGCGACGCCGCACAGGCAGTGCTCGACGAACAGCTTGCCTGCCTGCGGCAGACGGCTGAGGCGGGGGTTGATATCATGGTTACGCACACCTTCATCGGCTTCCGCGATCACACACCGACGCCGGCCGGGCCGGAAAACTACCGTATCCTGCTGGATGAGGCCGCTCGGCTGGGAGTTCGCGTCGCCCTTGAAAACACCGAGGGCGAGGAGTATCTGGATACTCTTATGACAGCGCTCGACGGTCACCCTGCGCTGGGCTTCTGCTGGGACAGCGGACATGAGATGTGCTACAACCACAGCTGCGATATGCTTGCGAAATATGGCAAACATATCATTTGTACGCATCTCAACGACAACCTCGGAATACACGATTTCGGCGGCGAGATCACCTATCTGGATGACCTTCATCTGCTGCCGTTTGACGGCATTGCCGATTGGAAATACAATATTTCACGGCTTGAGGCGGCAGGCTTCGGCGGCCCGCTGACCTTCGAGCTTAACCGCGGCTCCAAGCACGGCCGCTTCGACAACGAGCGCTACGCCCGACTGTCGACCGAGGAATATATCGCCCGCGCTTATGCCGCCGCCTGCCGTGTTGCGGTGCTTGCCGGGCAAATACATAAGTGAGGAAACACGTTGTCATGAAAAGTATTGAACTTGCTGTTGTTCGCATTCTGGACTGCGATGTGCTGGTGTGTGGCGGCGGTTGTGCCGGTATCGGAGCCGCGATCGCCGCGGCCAGGAGCGGTTCCCGCGTCATACTTGCCGAAGCGGACGGATATCTCGGAGGCGCCGCCACGGCGGGACTGATAGGCACCTTCATGACCTGTCTTGACGTTGCGGGCGAGCGCCAGATAATCAAGGGGATTTATGATGAGTTTATCACTGAAATGCAACGCGACGGCGGCGCAATAGACTGGCGTGAGTGCATGGGCGGCAATTCATTCTGCGGCTACCGCACCCGCGGACATGTCGGAGTGGTGCCGTATAACATTGAGTCGTTCAAGCGCACAGCCGAGCGCATGTGCGTCGAAGCGGGAGTAAAGCTGTTGTACCACGCGCGGCTTGTGGCGGCTGACATAGCCGATCCTGACGGAGCTGCTGACAGCACTCCCGTTGCCGTGTCCACTGCGCGCCGCATAGCACGTGCGTACTTTTCAACCAAAGCCGGAATATATGAAATTTCGGCAGCCGAATTTATCGACTCCACCGGCGATGCCGCCCTCGCTCATGAGGCAGGCGCAACAACCTTCTGCGGCGATGAGAACGGGGACGTTCAGACGTCGTCCATGTTTTTCTCGATAGCAGGCGTGGACCGGGCTGTACTGGACTCCTACATGGACACACATACCGAAATGCGCGAGCGGTTTTTCATGGACGAAATAGAGCGCGGACAGCGTTCGGGCGAGTTCCCGTGCGGCACGCAGAAGCTGCGCATTTTTGAAAATACCGACGGACGCTGGTATGTCAACATGGCGCAAGTTGACGAGCGTATCGACACGCTTGACCCCGAAGTCGTGACCGCCGCCGAAATAAGTCAGCGCGAGCAGATCCCCAAAATAGTGGAATTTCTGCGGCGGCACATTCCGGGACTTGAAAACTGCTATCTGGTCGAAACCGCTCCCGCCCTCGGCATACGCGAGACCCGCCGCATTGAAGGAGAATATATGCTGCGCGGCGAAGATATTATGAGCGGGCGCAGGTTCGATGACGGCGTTGTGCTGTGCTCCAATTCGGTTGACATGCACAAAAGCGTCGGGGTGCACTATCAGCCAGTGACCGGGCAGGCAAATTATCATATACCGCTGCGCAGCCTGATCGCTCGCGGCTTCGAAAATCTCGGCATGGCAGGGGGTGGCGCTGGGGGCAGTGCGCGTCATGCCGCCCTGCTTCGCAATGGGCGAGGCGATCGGCATCACCGCCGACATGGCCCGCCGCGCCTCAGCACCGCTCAGCAGTGTTCCCGCCGACCGGGTGCGTAAGGCTATTGTTTCACGCGGCGGATGCGTGGAGTAAGGCCGCAAGAGTGAGGTTTTTCCGAGAGGGAGCCTTTTTGAAAAAAGGCTCCCTCTCGAGCTCTCCCTCCAAAAACCTTCCCCAAAAGCAAATTAATGAATATTTTTGCAGCCGTGGGTTTGGGCAGAGTCGCAGCGCACATTTGTCAGAAAAAATAAATTACCCGGC
>URHI01000080.1 GCA_900547565.1 uncultured Eubacteriales bacterium
GACGCAGGCGCACCCCTGCCCCCGAAAAATCCGCAGATACCGCCCAAAAAAGGATTGACAAAGCAGTGGCAGTCCTGTATAATGGAATCGCTCTTCATGAGCCGCAACCAAACAAAGAACCAAAATCCGAAAGGAGTTTTTCCTATGAATCAGACTGCCATTCCGCGCCCCGAATACCCGCGCCCGCAGTTTGTCCGCGCCGCGTGGATCAATCTCAACGGCACATGGTCGTACAGGACAGACCGTCCGGAAAGCGGCGAAGCTCGCGGCTTCCAGCACGACGCCCCCTTTACCGAAACCATCACGGTACCCTTCTGCCGGGAAAGCCGGCTGTCCGGCATAGGCGAAGTTGACTTCTGCGACTCTGTATGGTATCGCCGGGAGATCGATATTCCCACCGCGTGGCGCATACCCGGCCGCCGCGTGCTGCTGCATATAGATGCCTGCGACTGGAAAAGCGAGGTGTGGGTCAACGGCGTCAGCGTAGGCTGCCATGTCGGCGGATATACGCCGGTTTGCATTGATATCACCGGCAATCTCTCCGACCGCAACGTCATTACGGTCTGCGCGGAGGACACACTGCGCTCGTGCGCCCAGCCGTCCGGAAAGCAGTCGCAGCGCTACGCGTCCCACGGCTGCTCGTATACCCGCACGACCGGGATATGGCAGTCGGTCTGGCTCGAATGTGTGGCCGACAGCTACATAAAAAGCGTCCGTTATTTCCCGGACATCAAGGCCCGGACGCTGACTGTCGAGGCCGTTCTGCACGGTGGCGACGGGCTGACGTTTACCGCGGCAGCGTCCTATGACTCTAAGCCCGTGGGCAGAGCTTCTGCAGTAGTCACCGGCGACCACTGCGTGCTGACACTGCAGCTTGACGAGCTTCATTTGTGGGAGGTCGGTCAGGGCCGCCTGTACGACCTTGAGCTGACGCTGGGCGAGGACCGCCTGACCAGCTATTTCGGTATGCGTCAGCTGGCGCTGAAGGATGGTATGCTGTATGTCAACGCCCGCCCCGTATTTCAACGGCTGGTGCTTGACCAGGGCTTTTACCCCGACGGTATCTATACCGCACCCACCGACGCGGAGCTTGCCGCCGATATTGAGCGCTCGCTGGCATGCGGCTTTAACGGCGCCCGCTTGCATCAGAAGATATTTGAGCCGCGCTTTCTCTACCACTGTGACCGACTCGGTTATATAGTCTGGGGCGAACATGCCAACTGGGGGCTTGATATATCGCAGTCCGCCGCTTTTGAGTCGTTTATGCCCGAGTGGCTGGAGTGTCTTGAGCGAGACTTTAACCATCCCGCCATCATCGGCTGGTGTCCGCTCAACGAAACACAGCGCAATCAGAAATCCGGCTTTGTCCGCGCGCTCGCCGCACTGACGCGCGCATATGACCCTACCCGTCTGTTTATCGATGCGTCGGGCTGGTGCCATGTCGAGGGTGAGACGGATATCATGGACTGGCATGATTACGACCAGGACCCTGTCACCTTTCGTGCGCGCTACGAGACAGTGGCCGCAGGGCAGACAATACACTCAAATCGCAACCCTATGGATATCCGCCCTGTGTTTGTCAGCGAGTACGGAGGTATACGCTGGGCACCTGGCCGCGAGGGCTGGGGGTATGGCAATGCTCCGGCGGACGAGCGGGAATTTCTCGACCGTTTTGAGGGGCTGACGCGCGCGTTACTTGAAAATCCCTTTGTCACGGGGCTGTGCTATACCCAGCTGACAGATGTCGAGCAGGAGGTCAACGGCCTTTACACCTATGACCGCAGACACAAGTTTGACGTATCACTGTTCCACCGGGTGCTGAGTGTTCCCGCCGCGAGCGAAAAAAAGCACATGGAGTGATCCTGCGGCATGGATCAGCCTGAATGTTCGTGTTAGGCAACCGATATTCTAATAAACTAATTTGAAAGGATTATATAGATCAATGGAAAACAAAACCATGAGGGCTGCGGTCCTGCACGCCGTGGCAGATCTGAGATACGAGGATGTGCCCATGCCCCAGCGCAAGCCTGGCGAGGTCATGCTGCAGGTCGGCGCCTGCGGCGTGTGCGGTTCGGATATACCGCGCGTATTTGTCAAGGGCACATATCATTTCCCCACCATACCCGGACACGAGTTTGCCGGAAAGATCGTCGATGCGGATGATGCGGACCTTGTAGGACGCAAGGCGGCCGTTTTTCCGCTCATTCCCTGTCATAAGTGCGCCGCCTGCGAGGTCGGCGAGTACGTCAACTGCGCCGACTACGATTACTACGGCTCCCGCCGCGACGGCGGATTTGCCGAATATGTGTCGGTCAAAAAGGAGAATCTCGTGCTGCTGCCCGACAGCCTGTCGTACGCCTGCGGCTCGATGTGCGAGCCGGGCTCGGTGGCACGTGCCGCAATACGTCGGCTTGACGTTCAACTGGGCGACACCGTCGTGGTGTTCGGGGCAGGGCCTATCGGGCTTATCGCCGCGCAGTGGGCCAGAGTAGCGGGGGCGTCACGCGTCAGAGTGGTCGATATTAACGACAAAAAACTGGAATTTGCCGCAAAATTCGGCTTTGAGCCATATGACCCCGAACGCGACGGCCGAGCCGACTGCGTGCTTGAGGGAACCGGCGCTTCGGCTGCGCTCAATAACGCAATTCTTGCGCTCAAGGATCATGGCCGTATGGTGCTTATGGGCAATCCCGGCCGCGACATGAACATAGCGCAGTCGACATACTCTCAGATACTGCGCCGCGAAATACAGTTTACCGGTACGTGGAACTCGTCCTTCAACCGCCGCATCAATGACTGGGAGGCCACTGTTGAGGCCATGTCGTCGGGACTTGTAAAATATGAGCCGCTTATCACTCATCTTGTGCCGTTGCGCGACACTGCCAAAGCGCTCAGCATGATGCGCGACGGCAAGGAGTTTTATACCAAAGTGACAATTTTCAACGAAATCGGTGACTGATATCGTATCATTTTGTGATAATATTACAACAAATCGTTGCAATTTTCTCAAATTGTTGTTATAATTAAAAAAAATATATCCGGCTGAGGCCGGAAAGGAGTCTTTATGGTAATCAAAACCGACAGTCAGGCTCATGTCGAGCATCACGCAGGACTGTGCGTAGTGGGCGGCGGGCTTGCGGGTATGTTCACCGCAATATCGGCGGCAAGGCATGGAGTCAGCGTTGTGCTGATGCAGGACCGTCCTGTGCTCGGCGGCAACTGCTCGTCCGAAATACGCATGTGGGTGCGCGGTGCGACCGGCTCCAAGGATATGAAGACATTTGCCTGCAACCGCGAAACAGGTCTTATCTCCGAGCTGGAGGAAGAAAACATCTATCAGAATCCCGGGCTCAATTATTCCATGTGGGACGCCGTTATGTGGAACATGGTTAAGAACGAGAAAAACATAACGCTGTTGCTCAACTGCTCCTGTGCTGATGCCGAGATGAAGGACGGCCGCGTCAGCTGTATTCACGGCTGGCAGTTGACTACATACACCTGGCATACCGTGTATGCCGACTATTTTGCCGATTGCTCGGGCGACTCAATACTTGCACCCATAACGGGGTCGCGCTACCGCGTGGGCCGCGAGGGCAATGACGAATTCCATGAAACCATCGGTCCGCTTAAGGCCGACCGCAAGACTATGGGCATGTCCTGCCTGCTTGAAGCCCGCGAAACCGATCACCCTGTCCCGTTCAAGGCACCGTCGTGGGCCAATGTGTACCTTAAGGACGAAGACTTTGATTACGTTCCGGCGCTGTCGCGCAGCGAGTTCGAGCACTGCTCGGTAGAGGCCAGACAGCGTGCGTCCAAGCTACGCCGTACTCACAATCCGGGAACCGACGGCACCAACTTCTGGTGGATAGAGCTGGGCGGAGAGGATGACAGTATTCACGATGCCGAGCGCGTCCGTGACGAGCTGGTAAAGACCGCTTACGGCATTTGGGATCATATCAAGAATCACGGCGATCACGGCGCCGAAAACTGGGAGCTTGAATGGGTCGGTTTCCTTCCCGGCAAGCGCGAGAGTCGCCGCTATGTCGGTCGCTATGTGCTGACGCAGAATGACGTTGAGTCCGAAGGCCATTTCCCCGACCTTGTTGCCTACGGCGGCTGGCCTATGGATGACCACAATCCCGCCGGCTTCCGCGCAATTGTCGCCGAGCCTCCGTCTCTGCTGCACCCGACTCCATCTCCCTACGGCATACCGCTGAGGTCGCTTTACTCGGGTGACATACCCAATCTGCTGTTTGCCGGACGTAACCTCAGCGCAACGCACGCGGCTATGTCGTCGACGCGTGTTATGGCAACCTGCGCACTGCTCGGTCAGGCGCTGGGGACCGCCGCGGCAATGTGCCTCAATGAGAATATCAGTATGGACGATGTCTGCCGCGACCGCATAGAGCAGCTGCGCAGTCAGCTGCGCGATGACGGATGCTGGCTGCCCTTCTCGGTCCGTGAGATACCTGCGCTGTCGCGCGAGGCGCACCTCAATATTCCGGATGCCGACCGCGAGCTACTGTTCAACGGTATTGAGCGCCCCGATAAGCAGGGAACGGTCAACTACATCAGCCTGCCTGTGGGCGGGTGCCTTACATTCAGCTGGGACGGTGTGCGTCACTTGAGTGAGCTGCGTATAATGTTTGACCTTGATTTTGACCGTATGAGCGTTTCCTCCAACAAGAAAATGCGCGTTTTCGCGCAGAAATGCTGTACCGGCCTGGATTTTGAACCGCTTAAGGTCGCCGCAACACTGGTCAAGCGCCTGAGGGTGGAGGTTGACGGACGTCAGATATATGCGGACGATGAATGTCATCATTCGCTGTTCCGCCTGCCGCTTGACATCGACGCGTCACAGCTTACGGTCTATTTTGACGAAACATGGGGTGCCGACAGCGTGCACCTGTTCTCGTGCGATGTAAAATAGGAGGCATAAAATTATAATGCGACTTTCCACCATGACAAACCTGATATACCGCCCCGCTCCGGACGGACGCAGCTTTATTCATGCCGTGCGTCTGGCGCATAAGGTCGGATTCCGGGTTATGGATTTCAACATGTGTCCGTTGCAGCGCGGAGAAACCGAGCTTGCGGGAGATAACTGGCAGGAGCTGGTTTACGAAATTGCCGACGAGGCAGCCGGGCTGGGTATTGAATTTTCACAGTCTCATCTGCCTTACCCCAAGGCATCCGTCAGACGCAGGTCCAACACCGACGAGGGCTGTGAGCGCAACGAATTCTTTATGCGTATGACAGAGCGTGCCGTCAGTATCAGCGGTATGCTGGGAGTCAAGTGGGCGGTAGTACATCCAGTACAGCGCGGCATGGACACCGACTTCGATGATGACCTTAAATACAATCACGAGATTTACGACAGATATTTTGAGGCGGCATCCGCGGCCGGCGTCGGACTTGCGTTCGAGAATATGGCAGACGTTGATGCACATCGCCGCTTCGGCACTACCCCCGCGGAGCTGAATGCCATTGTAGCATCGTACGACAGCCCCTATGCAGGTATCTGCTGGGACTTCGGCCATGCCAACCGTACATATGCCGACCAGTGCGCCGCATTGAGGGAAGCCGGTCCGGCACTCCGCGCCACCCACCTTGATGACAACCTCGGCAAGGACGACCTGCACACGGTGCCCTTCATAGGCACCGTAAAATGGCCGCAGGTCATGAACATCCTGCGCCAGGTCAATTACTCCGGCGACCTAACATACGAGCTGTCGGTTTACCGCCGTATGCCGGATGAGCTGCTGCTCCCGACCGTTGAGTATGTTTACAAAGTGGGCAAGTATCTTATGTCACTCTAAAAAAATAATGCAGGAGGAGTAAGTCATGACAAAAAAAATACTCATTATTGCGGTTACCGCCGTGATACTTGTCGCGGTGCTGGCAGTTTTTGCAGTTCTGGCACCCGGAAGCCGCAACAATGACAACGAACCGTCAGACAGCACCACACCCGCGCCGTCTGCTGACGGAGACAACACCGCCGGAAGCTCCGGCACACAAGACCCCGGTGTCGATATTCCCGATACGCTGAACTTCGGAAACCGTGACATTACATTTTTCATTTGGAGTGACCACACCATGACCGAGTTTTATGCAGATGACGTTACCGGTAACACTATTTCCGATGAAATTCACGAACGTAATGCTCTGGTAGAGGAGCTGCTCGGCGTCAGGCTCAATTACATTTCCGAGCCGGGCAATACAGACCATATGTCTGATTTTATCAAAAAGGCCGAAACAGATCTGTCCAGCGGTGCCTGCGAGTACGATATCATCGCCGGATACAGCCGTACCGCTCCTGCCATGGCGCTGTCGGGTAAGCTCGCCGAGCTTACCTCGATGGACTATCTCAATTTTGACAAGCCCTGGTGGCCGTCAACGCTCATTGACGAATGTACCGTCAACAACAAGCTGTATTTTTGCTCCGGAGATATCTCCACCAACCTGCTGTGGATGATGGTTGCAACCTTTTTCAACAAGGATCTTATTAATCAGTACGGACTTGAGAATCCTTACGATCTGGTAAATAACAATCAGTGGACGCTCGACAAAATGCTCGAAATGTGCGCCGGACGCTATAGCGATACCGACGGTGCCGGTACAAAGGACAGAGGAGACACGTTCGGATATGTGCTGTATAATATCAATGCCGACGCCTTCATCAACGCGGCCGGCTTCACTGCACTGAAAAAGGACAACACGGGTCATATAATCATTTCTCCCGACATGACCGATCAGCGCCTCTATTCGCTTATCGATAAAGTCGGTGAGTTCATCAACGGCCCGGATGTGTTTTATGAAAACAGCACCAAGGTGCGTGATATCTTCTTCGAGGAGCGCTCGCTGTTTACCACTGACCGCTGCTTTATAGTTGCCGGTAAGGATAACGGCGCAAGTGACGCCAAGATCGAATTCGAGTACGGCATAATCCCCAACCCCAAATATTCGACCGACCAGCAGAACTTCTGCACCAATGTCGGACATCCCTACACCATGTATGCGATCTCTGTAGGTGTCAAGGGTGACAATGTCGATGCATGCGCCGCTACAATTGAAATGCTGGCATACCAGAGCTACAAAATGGTTACGCCCGCAGTGTTTGAGTCGGCTATGAAGGTCAAGTACGCAAGCGACGACACCGCGTCTGTTATGTACGATATTCTCCGCAGCACCGTTGTGTTTGATCTCGGCAGACTGTATTCAAATCAGATTGGCGATGTCTACGCGACCATCCGTGCGCAGATGTTCAACAACTCCAAGACATTTGCATCACAGTACAAGGTTACGGAAAAGCTGATGAGCGCGGGTATCAAAACCATTTCCGCCGCCTTTGAAGACTAATGATTTCGGGAGGTATGATTAAATGAAGAAATTCACATCGGTCATATTGGCGTTGCTTGTAATACTGTCCTGCGCTACGGTGTTTACGTTCGGAACGTCGGCAGCCTGGGACGGCAGTGTTTCGGTCGATTTCGCCGGCGGTAACGGAACCGAAAAAGAGCCGTTTGAAATAGCATCTGCCCAGGACCTTGCGCTTTTGGCAAAAAAGGTCAACGAAGAAGGAAATTCGTTTGAGGGCGTATATTTTAAAATGACCGCCGATATCGACCTCGGCGGAACACCGTGGACCTCCATAGGAACGGCGGTTGAGTCTGTCAATGTGTTTATGGGACATTTCGACGGCAGCGGTTACACCGTTTCAGGCCTTACCATGGAGGAGACTACCAACAATACCGGTCTGTTCGGCCGTATTTCCGGTGCAGTTGTCGAAAACCTGACTGTCAAGGGCAGTAAGGTTGTCGGTGCAAAATACACCGGCGGTATCGTGGGATATGCTATCAAGGGCAGTACGGTCTATAACTGCCACACCGAGATCGACCAAATAGAAGGTATCACGATCGGCGGTATTGTAGGGCGCTCGCAGGATGCCGCGGCAGACGGTTCTGTTAACGTCATCAAGGGTTGTACCTCCAAGTCCAACCTCAGACTGCTGCCCGGAACTAACAATGTGTTCGCCGGCGGTATGGTCGGCGCGTCCGGTGCAACTGAGATCAGCTGGTGCGGCAACTACGGCAACATCAACGGACCGGAGGGGGCCACTAAACTTATGTGTGCCGGCGGTATTGTTGGTATTCAGGGCGCTTACGGCGCAACGACAAATGTGCGCAACTGTTTCAATTTGGGTGATATCAGCATTTTGTCTACGGCGGATGCGACGTATGCCGGCGGAATTGTAGGCCGTGCGGCGCATGTCACGGCTGAAACCTATATTGAGAACTGCTTCTCAACCGGCAAAACATCAGTCGTAGATTTGACAGGCGTCGATCTTGACGAAAAGCACGGCAGTCTTATCGGCCACATACGCTATGTGGCTTTCGTGAGCAACTGCTACACAAGCGTGCCGATCAGCGAGTGCGCAGAGGTGGGTTTTGATCCCAATGTCTGCATTGAGACCGGCAACATTACTGTTCTGTCCGAGGCTCAGATGAAGGGCAAGGATGCTGTTACAAACATGAAGCTTGGCTCGGGATGGGTTGCCGATGCGGCCGGCTATCCTACGATTGATGTGAGTGCCATCAAGGATGAGCAGACCACCGTCGAGCAGACGACTCCGGCTCCGGTCGACACCACAACTCCGGCTCCGGTCGACACCACGACTCCGGCTCCGGTCGACACCACGACTCCGGCTCCGGCTGACACTACCACTCAGGCTTCGGCACCGGCAGACACTACGACTACTGCGCCTCAAAGCGAATCTGACGGGGGACCAAACATATTTGTTATACTTATTATCGTTGTGGTTGTATTGGCTGTGGGAGCTGTTGTTGTAGTTGTTGTTATGGACAAAAAGAAAAAATAAAATT
>URHI01000081.1 GCA_900547565.1 uncultured Eubacteriales bacterium
CTTCGGGTCACACCGTTCTCTGCGACAAAATAGTTACTTGTCACTATTAAGCCTTTATTTACGAGATTTTTCACGGGGGGTGAAATCATTCCCACTCAATAGTGGCTACGGGCTTGGGCGACAGATCGTACAGCACGCGGTTAACTCCCTTGACCTCATTGATAATGCGGTGCGTGACCTTATCAAGAAAAGCAAATTCAAGCGGCTCGACGGTAGCCGTCATGGCATCCACCGTGTTGACGGCACGTATTACAACGGCCCAGCCCATATAACGGGCATTGTCCTTGACGCCGACTGACTGCATGTCGGGAATGAGCGTGAAATACTGCCACACCTTGCCGGCAAGCCCTGCTTTGTCAAATTCCTCGCGCAGTATTGCATCGGATTCGCGTACGGCATTAAGACGGTCACGGGTAATTGCACCGACACAGCGTACACCGAGCCCCGGACCGGGGAAGGGCTGACGGTAAACCATGCTGTCCGGCAGTCCCAGCGCACGGCCGACGGCACGGACCTCGTCCTTGAACAGCATTTTGACCGGCTCGACCAGCTCGAATTTGAGGTCATCGGGCAGGCCGCCGACGTTGTGATGTGCTTTTACCGCTTTCACCGTTTTGGAGCCGCTCTCGAGAATATCGGGATAAATAGTGCCTTGACCCAGGAAGCTGACTCCGTCCAGTCGGCGCGCCTCTTCTTCAAACACGCGTATGAACTCGGCGCCGATTATCTTACGCTTGGTTTCGGGATCCGACACGCCGGCGAGCTTATCGAGAAAACGGTCGACCGCGTCAACATATACGAGATTTGCTCCCAACTGGTCACGGAATACCCGTACGACCTGCTCCGGCTCGCCCTTGCGCAGAAGTCCGTGGTTGACGTGAACGCAGGTCAGGTTTTTGCCGATTGCGCGTATGAGCAGTGCGGCAACGACTGACGAGTCAACACCACCTGACAGTGCGAGCAGTACCTTTCCGTCGCCTACCTGCTGACGTATAAGCTCGATCTGGTCATCAATGAAGTTCTGAACGTTCCAGTTTTTCTCCGCGTGGCATTTGCCGAACACAAAGTCAGACAGCACACTGCGGCGTTGCTCCGCGTCTGTGGGTATAGGTGCGCTTCCGCAGTAATCAAAGCTGAGCGTGGGGACGGCAAGCGATGTTATCGCTTCGGACGGAGAGACGGCAACTCCGTCGACAATATTGTTGGGGCCGCCGCCGAGTATTACGCCCTTTATGCCGGGTATACGGGCAAGTGCCGCTGATGTGAGGTCATATGGGTGAATCTCGGTGTAAACGCCCATGGCGCGGATCTCCCGGGCCAGCATCGCGTTGTGCTCGCCGCCGAGATCAATGATAAGTATCATGTCCTGCTTCATGGATAAACTCCTTCATGTTATTTTTACTGAATATATTATATCAAATCAGCCGCACTTTTTCAATCGCCGTGGCGAAAAAAATCATTTTTTGCCGGTACTGCGATAAATTTGTACAAAACAACAAAAAATCAGTTAATTGGGTGAAAAAACTGTTGCAAAGATGTATATAAAGGTGCTATAATATAACTTATACATGTATGCCAGCCAAGTATTTGATAAATAATTTGAATTCAGAAAGGAAATCACCATGAACAATCAACAACTGTCTCACGAAACCGGATTTGACTTCAACCGGGCGCATGATAAAACAATAGCAGCGGTCAATGAGGTCGAAAAGGTAATTGTAGGTAAGCGGCCTGAGATAATTATGCTGTTTACGGCGTTGCTTTCCGGCTCACATGTGCTTATTGAGGACGTTCCCGGGACCGGTAAGACAACACTTGCCGCTACGATGGCCAAGGTCACGGGACTCAGCTTCAACCGCGCTCAGTTTACGCCGGACGTCATGGCTTCCGACATTACGGGCTTCAATATATATAACCGTCAGAAGGAGCAGTTTGAGTTCCGCCGAGGTCTTGTAATGTGCAATCTGCTGCTGGCAGACGAAATCAACCGTGCCTCGCCTAAGACGCAGTCGGCACTGCTTGAGGCAATGGAGGAGAGAAGAGTCACAGTTGACGGCGTTACATACGATATTCCGGATCCCTTTATGGTAATCGCAACGCAGAACCCTACCGGATATGTCGGGACATACCCGCTGCCCGAGGCGCAGCTTGACCGCTTTGCGCTCAAGCTCAGTATGGGATATCCGTCCGCAGAGGAGGAGGTAGGGATCCTCACGGCGCGCCGCGGCGTAAATCCTATCGATTCTGTCGAAGCGTGTCTGTCAGTTGAGGATATACGTGAATTGCGCAGATTTATTTCAGATATCAGAATAGACGAACAGCTGTACCGTTATATTGTCACGCTTACCACTGCGACGCGTAAAAGTCCGCGGCTGGCGCTGGGCGCAAGTCCCCGCGCTTCGGTGGCGCTCATGCGTCTGGCCCAGGCGTACGCCTTTATACGCGGACGCGACTATGTCCTGCCTGACGATATAGGCTCGCTTTTCCGTGCGGCTGTGGGACACAGGCTCATGCTGCGTCAGGAGGCCAAGCTGGCTAACCAGAGTGCCGACGATGTGCTAACCGAGATCCTGCGTACTACCGATGTTCCGTACCACGGTAAAAGATAAGGCGGGCGGTTGCCGTAATGAAGGATAATAATGTAATTACCGGCAGAAGCAAACGAAAAATATCGCTGACGTCCAATTTCGCGCTGTACATCGTGTTGCTTATCGGTGCGCTGATATTCACGCAGGCGTTGCGTTCACGGGCGTCAAACATACTGTTTTCATTTGTGTTCTTTTTGCCGTGGTGGATGTTGATTTATGCGCTCACCGCCCGGGCTGCGCTTAAGGTCCAGATGATGACCGCATCGGCAGAGATACCGAAAAAGCACCCATATGAATATAAGATCAGGCTGATCAATGAGTGGCTGATACCGTATCCGTTCATTGACGCAATGCTGTATCTGCCCGAGAGGGACAGCGTCCGTTGCAGTCTGCGCACTGTCAAGGTAGCTATGTCGCCGCATGCCAACTATACTGTCAACAATACGGTCAGCTTTCCGTTCCGCGGACAGTATGAAATAGGTGTGGATTGCCTTTATGTGTATGACTTTCTGCGAATGTTCCGTATACGTGTGGACGTCAATGTGACCGAAACCGTGTACGTACTGCCGCGCCGGCTTAACATGGATATTAGCCGCGCGGGAGCGGTTTCCGATTCGGCAAGAACAACGCGCAAAGCGCCCAATTCGTATGAAAAGATCGAAATAAGCGATATACGCGAATACCGCAACGGCGACCCGCTCAAGAGTATACACTGGAAGCTGTCAAGTAAGTCAGAGGATTTTGTTGTGAGGGATTACGATACAGGCTCATCACACGAAACCTTTGTGTTCTGCGACATGTCGGCTCATTTTCCGACAGAGCCGCCGCGTCAGGCAGCGCAGCTGCCCGGTGAGCTGAAAAAGAAGAGCAAGCGTACAGTGCCTGAATCCGTCGCAAAAATAAATACGGAAGCTGTAGGAAAAGCCGGCGGAAATCCGGGCAGTGACGTCAATCCATCTGAGACAGACGAGGATAGCCGCACTTCTGCTGTGCCCGGTAAAAAACAGTCCCGAAAGGGCCGCCGCGCACTGAGAGCTGCAGGCAAGAATTTGACTGCGACCGACGTAACCGAGCCGAACGGAGAGCAGGTTGATATAGAACGTCTGGCCGACGAGCGATATTATGAAGATATGAACGAATACTGCGCTGACGGTGTGGTGGAGTTGGCGGTTTCGGCGGTTCAGAAAGAGCTGAATGACGGTTGCGACTGTACTTTGGTGTGGTTTGACCGGCGCGCCGAGCGGGGAGTGTATTGCTTTACTTTGCACGGTATGGCTGATTTCGATGCGATTTTCAGGCTGTTTGCCACAGCACCGCTGTGTTCAGCGGAGGATGATGTGTCGAGACTGTCCGGTATGATGAAGGATACTCAGGACATCAAGCAGGTCTACGTTACTGCGGCCATTGATGCCGGATCGGTCAGGCGGCTGTGCGCTATGCAGTCGGTGGCCGACGGTGCGTCGGGAGCCGCGGAGGTCATACTATACAATCCCGAAGAACGGTATGCTTACCGTGAACAGCGCAAGCTGTACATTGAAGGGTGCCGCGAGCAGCTGTTCTCAAAGGGACTTCGCCTTGTCGAGAGCAGACCCGGAGAGGAAGGTGAGTCGTAATGGCGGATAAAATAAACAGCCGGGATTTGCCGGAGCAGGGAACAGCCGTTGCCGCAGAGGGCGACAGACCGTCGGCGGAACAGGCGACAAAGGCAAAAAAGTCAAAACGTAAAGATCGTCGTAAGACTTTGCCGTCCCGCAACCGCCCGCTTATCTGCCCACCTGACCGGGCGGGAATGGGTGTCGGCTCGCGCGTCGGCGGTATGGTCTGCCGTGTGGCGGTCATATTTGCGGCGGTTTTCGGACTGATGTTCTTTTTATGCGACGCACTGCGGCTGGAGCAGCAGGAAATTTCTGTTACGGCAGGCTTTTTGGCGCTGGTTTCGCTGATATTTGTATTGCTGTACTCCGCCATGGCAACGTCATGGTACTGCCTGCTGGGCGGTGGGGTGGTTATTCTCGGAGGCGCATGCACGTTTCTGATACTTATCGGTGATGTGGCGGATTTTACCGTCAAAACATTTCTGACCGCGAAAAACGTTGCGCTGACAAGGCTTTACAAGCTGGGCTACTATGCCATGTCGGAGTACATGACCGAGGTCAGCTACACCGACGGCCGTGGCGCGGAGTTTTATATGAAGGCAGCCTTTATTTTGCTTGCCGCAGTGGTGGCGCTGGTGTTTGTGCTGTCGTGTATAAAGCGTGTTAGGCTGGTGGGGCCGGTGATCGTCAGCGTGGTAATAATCAGTGTGGTGTTTACATACAACATTTCGCGCTCTAACTGGGGAACCGTGCTGATTATTGCATCGTTTGTAGGTCTTATCGTAATGTATACCTACGACCGGCTGTTTTCGGCATCTCAGGACACTGACAAGTTCGACAACGATACGGTGCTGTTTGCCGATAACGACCGTCCGGCAATGCCCGACGGGGTTCCGACACCTGCTGTGGCACGCATGCTCCGCCGTCAGAAACGCCGCGAGTTCCGCAAGCTGAAAAAGCAACACAGGCGTGACAAAACACAGCTTACGGTCGAGGAAGAGCTGGACAACTATTTCGGTACGTCGGTTAAGAGCAGTAAAGTTAAAAAGAAGGATGTTCTTACACCCGAGCAAAAACGTCGTCAGCGTGAGACAGACGCGCAGGTGCGCCGTGTCCGGAGATATGACCGCGCGGTAACGACGTCACGACGGGCGCAGGGCGGCTTTGCGGCCGCAGGCGCATTTGTGCTGGCAATGATAATAATGTTGCTTCCGGCACTCACTATAAAGGGCAGCTTTTCAACTATCGATGCTATCGATAAAAAGATGGAGTATTACCGTGAATATGTCACGGCACTGCTTATGGGAGAAGGCCCTGTGATTGATGAGCTGTCCTATCAGAACAACAAAGATAATTTCGAACCGCACTCTACGGATGCAACGCCACGCTATTATACCGGCAAAAAGCTGATGCAGGTGGAGACTCAGTATACTGCAAATGTTTATCTGCGCGGGTGGATAGGTACCTCATATTCGGACGGCGCTTGGAACGCGTGCTCCGACGATGAGCTTGAGGCTTACCGCGAGCTGTACGGAACCACGCTGGATGCCGACGAGATACTGTTCCATCGCTTTTACTCAATAATGGATTCCTCGGCAGTTGAGGGGCGTGATTTCACAAAATCCAACAACAGCAAGCTGAAATACGGATTCGTGGCCATGCAGGTCAACATCAATCGTGAGAAGACCGATGATGCACTGGTGTACATGCCTTCGTTTTACCGGGTCGATGATGAAATTAAGTCTGCACGCTCATCTGCGAACGGACTGTATAAGTACGGCGAGTCCGAAGCGTCTGATGTGACATTTGTCAACTATTTTGACGGCATTTATACCGGACGAAAATTCATGTCCGAAATGTCGTATGCATCGGTGGCATACGTGACATTCATGCGTACAAATGACTGGTACCGAAATGTGGCATCGCTCATTGCGCAGTTCAATGAGGGCTATAACGACGCATATGATCAGATCGAGAAATATGCCGAGCAGATAGCGCGCGGAAGAAACGCCTCGCTTGATAACATTGTCGATGCGATTTTCCCTGAAGCGTCAGAAAACGTGGTTTCAGTCACGCCTGACGGCAATACCAAATACATTGAGGTGGACTACCCACGTGGCAGGGTTCTGTATAGCTACGATGTCAGCACCGGTCAAATGATCAGCTACAAGATCACCAAGCTGACAGAATTCACAACTGTCGATGAGGAGACGGGCGAGGTTACGACGTATACGCTGGCTTTCGCGCCGTCCGGTGTCGATATGCGCACGCGCTTCCGCGAGCTTATGACGGCAGAGCAAAAGCGAGAGCTGGCATATGCATATTACTGGCAGTATCTGTATGAGAATTTCGTATATGAGACTTACACCACACCCTACAATCAGATAAGCCGTACAGTAAAGGAGACGTTGTCAAAAATCTCAATTGAGGACGGAGACGGTAGCATCACCGGCGCTGATATCGCAACTCTTGCGGCCATGCGACATTCTGACGATGCCGCGACCTACGAGGCAAGACATAAGCTGGTAATGGCTATTGTCGATTATCTCAAAGAAAATTGCACCTATACGCTGACACCGACCGCTACCGCCAATCCGTCGCTTGATGGGGTAGACAATTTCCTCGGTGTGACACATGAGGGCTACTGCACGCAGTATGCGTCGGCACTCGCGCTTATGCTGAGAGCCGCAGGGATCCCGGCGAGGTATGTCGAGGGGTATGTTGCCTGCGATTTCAGACGTAATTATTCGTCCGATTCGGTGGCGCGTTACTATGCCACGGTATGTGACTACAATGCTCACGCGTGGGTAGAGGTGTGGTATGACGGTGTCGGATGGGTTCAGTATGAAGCAACTCCGGTATATTACGATGACATGTATACCAACCAATCCGGATCTCAGGGCGGTAACCCGACACGGCCGTGGTATGATCCTGAAAACGATCTGAGCGAGGAGCAGGAAATGCTTGACAGCCTGCAATCGTCCATTGAGCTGGCTGCGGCACGTGCAGAACTTATTCGGGACGACTCAAAAATGTTGATAGGGCGCGCAGAGATCACAGTGAAGCTTGACAGCATTGAGAAGTTGATAGAAGAGTACCGAGACAGGTGGACATTGCTGAATGACTTGTATCAGTCCAGCAAGAATGAGCAGGGTTACAACGGAGATGGAGTCATGCATAGGCTCAGCGTGCTTGAAAATGAGTTTAATACCGATGTAACACTTGCGCTGAACAGTCTCGAAGAACGGGTCGAGGCCATGCGAAGCCGGACCGCGGCAGTGCGCAACGTGATTATTGCGGTTGCGGTGATTGCACTTGCGGTGCTGATGATCCTGCTTGCAAATTCACGTGCAAATAAAGCCGAGCGGTCGCGTACAGCTATGCTTGAGTCGGTGATCGAAGGCAGCGATGATCCGGCCGGACGGCGTCAGACGGCACGCGGCATTATTGACTGGCTGACTGCGCTGCTTGCCGCGTACGGCTCAGCTCCTGCTGCGGGAGAATTCCGCGATGAATATGCACGCAGGCTGGAGGCAGAGTATCTGACAACTTTCGGACGGCTGCAAAAGGCACAGTCCGGCGATGCGGAGGCACCTGTCGAGCTTGTCAGTGACACTGATTTTGAGGCGATATTCGATGCCATAGCGGCCGAGGAGTTCGGCAGTGGCATGACAGATGAACAACTGCATGATGTCGTGGTGTTCTGTCAGCGTATGCGGAGCGTTGCCAAGCTACGGCTGTCATGGGTCAAGCGTATTTATTACCACTTTATCAAAAGAATAATCTGATTACTACAATTCGAGCACATAACAACAAAACAAGGCCTTAACTGCCAGATGTGGGCGGTTAAGGCCTTGCGTGGTTTTATACGATGCTACCGTAAGCATAAATAAACATGGATCGCGGGACCGGATCGTTTCGTGTCAGCTCAATTTATCAAGGTAGTTCTCCGATTGCTCACGTGTATTGAAGATAATTACCCGCTTTTCCGGATGATTGCCCAACAGCTCCTTTATCTGCGGCAGACGGTCTGAAGCGAAACTGCGTATGAAATCAAGGAATTCCTCATCGTCCTGTTCCTCAATCCACGGCATGTCCGGGCGAGGTTTTCCGCGCCGCGCGGCGACGCCAGCAAGACATACCTCGGTCGGGTAATCCAGCAGAAAGACCGTGTCACAGTACTCCAGTCGCATACCGAGCGTGAAACTGTAATTGCCGTCGATGATCCACTCGTCGCGCGGCAGTATTTTGTTCAGTCGGTCAATGAAGACCTGCCGACCAACCGTTGTTTTGTCGGCGTTCCAGTTCAGCATGTCAAGATAATACAGCGGCAGTCCTGTAGCTGACTGAAGTGCCCGCGCAAATGTGCTTTTGCCGCTGCCGGGACAACCGATAACCAGAGCTCTCTTCATGTCAGGCCTCTCTGTCATGTTCTGAAGCTGTCGGCAAAGGCGGTTGCCAGCGCGTCGCAGCGCTCATTGTAGGGGTGGCCGGCATGCCCCTTTACCCACACGAACGTCACCTCGTGTATCCGCAACAGTTCAACCAGCTGCTGCCACAGGTCAACATTCAGCACGGGGGATTTGTCCGCTTTTTTCCAGCCGCGCTTTTGCCAGTCACGCAGCCAGCCGCGATTGACGGCATCAGTGAGATATTTTGAGTCGGACGT
>URHI01000082.1 GCA_900547565.1 uncultured Eubacteriales bacterium
TGGGAAAAGCACCGCAAAAACCTTTCAACAAAAGAAAATATAACGCTTATCTGCAAAAGACGGAAGTTCAGTACAAAGCGTTCAAACGCTTTGGCGTGGCTTCACGTCTGTTCGTGTACCCTTTATTTCCTTTTTGGTGAAAGTTCTTGGTGGTCAAGGCCCCTTCTTTCAAGAAGGGGCCTTGCAGGGTCCGGGGCGGCGCCCCGTGAAAAACTCGGGCGGGGGTCCGGGGTGGCGCCGCGTGAAAGGAGGTTTCGCGCTCTGTCTGTTAAAATCTCTTGACACGCGGAGAGGGCACTGGTATAATAAAACAAGAAATAATGTTGCAAATAATAAGGAAGAAGAGGCAATAATCAATGAGATCGAAGGTATATGTCAAAATAATTGCCGCGGTGCTTTTGTGTTTTCAGCTGCTGATGCTCGCTGCGTGCAACGGTTCCGGTAAAGATACGGAGGATACCACACCGGGCTCCACGGTGGAGTCCACTACAGGTCCCGGTGCCCAGACCACCGATGGCACGTCGGCGGGAATTGATTTGGTCGAGAACGGCAAGGCCAAGTACAAGGTGGTGCGTCCTGACAGCGCTTCCGGTGCGCTTGTGACGGCGGTGGGAAATTTCCGCACGGAACTGTCCGCGGCCGTAGGAGTTGAATTCGGCATAGCGTCAGACTGGGTCAGGCCCGGCACAGAGCTGGATCCGGATGCTTTTGAGATACTCGTCGGATACACCAACCGTCCGGCAAGCGCTCCTGCAAGCGAGGGACTTAACAACCGTGATTACACGATCTGCATCAGCGGCAACGCCATTGTCATTGCAGGCGGTTCGGACAAAGCGCTGATAGCTGCCATGGACGTGTTTCTGACACAGTGCGTTAACGGTCAACAGCTTAAGCTGACCGAGACCATCTCTCACATAGAGCCGCTGGCCTGCCCCGACTTCAGCATAGGCGGTACGCCGGCCGGACAGTTTGTCGCGGTCTACTCATCCACGGCCGAAGATGAGGAAGGCAAGACCATAAGCAAGTCACTCTACGAGGTGCTTGAGGACAACGTCGGTGTCAAGTTGAGTCAGGTTTCGGACTCGTCCAAAAACGATTCAGAGCATAAAATATTTATCGGTAACACCAAGGACGTACATTCGCAGCAGCTTTACGCTGCCGGATTTGATACCTACAATTACTGCCTTGAGGTAAAGGACGGCCAGCTGTACATTGCGGGCGGCTCCTGCTTTGCACTGCAATACTGCGTCAACATGCTGCGCGACGAATACCTGCTGCAGGGCAAGTCGCTTGATGACGGCCTGACGCTGACCGGCACTATGTTCGGCAAACAGATATACAACCTTGAGCCGGGCGCCGAGGTGCGGATCATGAGCAATAACGTCTGGGAATGTGATACAAACCAACCTGCCTGGCAGGCGCTGGGAGAGGACTGCTCTGCCAAAAAGCGCGCTGAAGGTCTTGCGGCTGTTTATATGGCGTACGCCCCCGATGTTATCTGTCTGCAGGAAATGAGCGCGCTCATGATAAGATTCATAACGCAGACGCTGAAAAATTACGGTTGGAACTACACTCTGCTGTCCTACAGCACCTCTGCTTCAAATGACTTCACCTGTATACTCTACCGCGGTGACACGCTTGAGCTGCTTGACAAGGGGCACCACTCGTTCTCATACGGCAATAACCACGGAACCAAGTCATACACCTGGGGGTATTTCAAGCACACCGCTACAGGCAAGACATTTACGGCGCTTTCAACACATTTGTGGTGGAAGTCCGAATCGGCGGAGGCCGGCAGTGACAAAATGCGTGAGAGGCAGGCCGGTGAGATCGTTGAAGCAATGAATAAGGTTATCGAAAAGTACGATGCACCGGTTTATATCATGGGAGATTTCAACACACGTACTACTACTGACGCATATAAGGTGTTTACTGACGGCGGCTTCCAGGATACATTCAATCTGGCAACCGTGTTTGCAAGCAACCACCGTGGCCGCCACACCTGCGGTCCGGAAGGATTTGCCCGTGAGACATCGCCCGAAACATATAAGGACAGTGCCATAGACCATATATTGATCAAAAACGGTAAGGCTACCGAGATAATGGTGTTCAATCATGTGCGCCCTTACTTTTACATAAAACTGTCCGACCACTATCCGCTGTATGTGGACGCGGTGCTGGGCTGAGTACGAAAGGCGAAAAAATGAATAACGTTCTTGATTACCTTAAGTGGCGGGGCGACGTACCGATGACAGGCTCGCCCTTCAACGAAATTGACAATATAATACTGTCCATGACGACGTTTGTCGACTTTACCGACATAGTGCCCTCCGACCCGTCAGGCGAACCGGTGAGCTTTCCTGCCGCCATGAAACGCTTTGATCAGGGGGATGCAGGACAGAAAAATTATATCGGAGCTATCATCCCGGCGTCATTGCTTGACATTGCCCGCCGGGCGGCCGAGTGTCCTCGCTTTTCGGACATGCTGATCACCGGCTTTGTCAACGAGGTGGACGAGCAGGCGCAGATGCAGTTTGCGGCACTCACCTATCTTCTGTCCGACGGATCGGTTTATGTTGCCTTCCGCGGCACCGACGATACCATTGTCGGCTGGAAAGAGGATGTTATGCTGGGCTTTAAAACGCCTATTCCTGCCCATATCCGTGCTGTTGAATATATTGAAAAAATGGCTGAGGCACGGTCCGGCGGCATACGTATCGGCGGGCACTCCAAGGGCGGGAATATTGCTATGTGGGCGGCGGCATTTTCATCTCCCCGCGTGCGCGACCGCGTTATACGTGTGTACAACAACGACGGTCCGGGATTTTTGCCGGAGGTGGTTTCGTCCTCGCAGTATCTCGAGGTGGCGGACCGTATTATCACTTTTATTCCGCAGTCTTCGGTGGTCGGAGTGCTGCTCGAGCAAAGCCCGCATTATCAGATAATCAAAAGCACACAGGCCGGTATCATGCAGCATGACCCGCTGTCGTGGGAGGTAATGGGCGCCCGATTTGTGTATCTTGATAAACGCTCACGCTTCGGTATACAATCGGACGAAAATCTGCGCAGATGGGTATATTCCATGGACGATGAACAGCGGGGCAAATTTGCCGATATGCTGTTCGGTATCATTGATGCCACGGGCGCACGCACACTGACAGATCTCAGCAGCGCCAAGCTCAAAAACTTCAATGTCATTATGAAGTCACTGCGCGAGCTCGACAAGGATTCGCGGGATATGATGTTCAATGCGCTCATAGCACTGTTGGGCGGCCGTCCCGCAAAACCGCGTACCCCGGCTCCCGGACAGCTGCCGCAGGGTAAGCAGCCAGCAGCACCGGAGAAGCAGCCGTCGCTGGCAGCCGGCAAAACAGCGGACAAAAAGCGGGATAAAGCACAGGACAAGTAATAATTTGTGTTGACATAGGGTACGTTTTGTGGTAAAATGTAATTACAACTCTGTCGGACGGCCGCGCGGTATGGCGCCGAAAGGTATTACCGTGAGGAAAGTCCGGGCTTCAAAGGGCAGGATAGCTGATAACGTCAGCCGCAGGTGACTGCCGGGAAAGTGCAACAGAAATAGACCGCCCGGCTCTGCCGGGTAAGGGTGGAAAGGCGAGGTAAGAGCTCACCCGTTCCTATGGTAACATAGGTCCGCTGTAAACCCTATCCGAAGCAACACCGCATGGGGACTGTCGGCCCGACATATGTCCCCGGGTGGCACGGGAGCCAAGCTCCCGGAGCGTGACGGTGACGTCACGCAAAGATAGATGGCCGTTCAAGACAGAACCCGGCTTACAGACAGAGTTGTGTCTCTTTGCAGAATGACAAAACGCCGTATGAAGGCGGAATTATTAGGAGGCAAGATGTACGACGTATTGGTGATCGGAGCCGGCGTTATCGGGGCGTTATGTGCCCGTGAGCTCAGCAAGTACAAGCTGTCAGTTTGTATTGTCGACCGCAGTGGTGATGCGGCAGGTGGAGCCAGCCGGGCAAATTCCGGTATAGTCCATGCAGGATTTGACGCTATGAGCGGCACGCTTAAGGCGGCCCTTAACGTCAAAGGCTGCAGAATGATGCCTGAGGTGGCACGTGAACTGGGGGTAGAATATAAAAATATACCTTCGCTGGTGGTATGCCTGAATAAGTATGACATGCCCGCACTGGAGCAACTTTACGCCAGAGGTATAGCCAACGGAGTCCGCAATTTGCGGATCATCAATAAAGAGGAGCTGCGAGAGCTGGAGCCGAGAATTTCGGACAACGCTGTTGCAGCTCTTTATGCGGGTGACGCAGGAATTGTGTGCCCTTACGGACTGGCCATTGCCGCGGCCGAAAACGCCGTGCAGAACGGTGCCGAATACAGGTTTTGCTACGAGGTAAAGTCGATTACCGAGACCGAGGGTGGCTACATTGTTTCGGACGGCCGCGAGGAGCTGTCGGCCCGTTATGTAATCAACGCAGCCGGCCTTCATTCGGACGACATTGCAAAAATGACGGACGACTGTGACTTTGAGCTGTCGGCACGCCGCGGCGAATACATGCTGTTCGACCGCAAAGTATCGGATTGCGTACATAATGTGCTGTTTACACTGCCGTCCAAGCTGGGCAAGGGTATACTTGTGGCACCTACCGTCGACGGCAACCTGCTTATAGGGCCGAACTCCCATAACGTCGAAAAGGAAAACACCGACACGACAGCCGACGGCCTGCGTGAGATTCACGAGGGGGCGCTGCGGCTGGTACCGTCACTTCCGGGACTTCGCAGTGTTATTACGTCATTCGCCGGGCAGCGGCCGACGCCGTCTACGGGTGACTTTATAATACGAATGTCGGAAAAATATCCCCATATACTTCATCTGGCAGGTATTGAGTCACCGGGACTGGCCGGCTCGCCTGCTATCGCGGAATATGCGGTGGAGCTGCTCCGCGGCGCCGGGCTGGAGCTGTGTCGGCGAGATGACTTTGAACCTCACCGCCGCGTGAATGTAGGGTTCCGTACGCTTGACGATGAAGCGCGTGAGGCGCTTATTGCGAAAAATCCCGCATATGGCCGTATAATCTGCCGTTGCGAGAGCGTTACTGAGGGCGAGATCCTCGATGCAATACATAATCCGCTGGGAGCTACCACCATCGACGGCATAAAGCGCCGCACGCGCGCCGGAATGGGCCGGTGCCAGGGAGGATTCTGTTTGCCCAAGGTCGCCGAAATACTGTCACGCGAGCTGGGGGTGCCGCTCGACGAAATCAAAAAGCACGACGGCAATTCCAGATTGCTGGTGGGGAGGACAAAATGAATAAGACTGTCAAGGTTGCCATCATAGGCGGTGGACCTGCCGGGCTTGCCGCGGCAATGGGTGCGCTTGAGGCCGGACTTTCCCCACGCGACATACTTATTATCGAGCGGGATAAGTCGCTCGGAGGAATACTCAATCAGTGCATACACGCAGGCTTCGGTCTGCACCGCTTCGGAGAGGAGCTGACCGGCCCCGAATATGCCGATAAATATATACGTCAGGTGGTTTCGGCCGGTATTCCCTATGTCACAGACGCTATGGTGCTTTCGCTGTCACCTGACAAGTGCGTTACATATACCTCGGCAGAGCAGGGGATCGTCCGGGTCTGGGCCGGCGCAGTCGTGCTGGCAATGGGATGCCGCGAACGTACGCGCGGTGCGCTCAATATTCCCGGAACGCGCCCTGCCGGCGTCTATTCCGCCGGAACGGCGCAGAGATTTGTAAATATCGACGGTTATCTGCCGGGGCGGCGGGTGCTTATACTCGGCTCGGGCGATATCGGACTCATTATGGCCCGGCGTATGACACTGGAAGGCGCCAAGGTGCTGGCGGTGTGCGAGCTTATGCCCTATTCGAGCGGCCTTGCGCGCAATATCGCGCAGTGCCTCGATGACTTTGACATACCGCTGTATCTGTCTCACACTGTGGTGCAGGTGCATGGCAAAGACAGGGTCGAGGGTGTGACGGTTGCCCGCGTGGGCGACGACCTCAAGCCGATACCGGGTACCGAAATGTATTTTGACTGCGATACGTTGCTACTGTCCTGCGGGCTTATCCCCGAGAACGAGATTACTGTTGACGCGGGTATTGCAATGGACCGCGTGACGGGCGGAGCTGTTGTGGATGACCACCGGCAGACCTCAATGCCGGGTGTATTTGCCTGCGGAAACGTGCTGCATGTGCACGATCTGGTCGACTTTGTTTCGGAGGAGAGTGCGCTTGCGGGCGCCTGCGCGGCAAAGTACGTCAAGGGGGGCAGCCGTGTTGAGCACAACTATGCAGATACCTGCGTGGGAGAGGGTGTGCGGTATGTTGTTCCGCAACGCTTTGATGCCAACCGCATAAGCGAGGCGACTCGGTTTTATCTCCGCGTGACGCGCAACTATCGCAATGTTTATCTTACCGTCAGGGCTGACGGACGTGAAATTATGCGTAAACGTCTGCTTCGCGCTGCTCCGGGAGAAATGGAATATGTTTCGCTTAAGGGGGAGGCACTGTCCGCCGCGCGGGAGTGCCGAAAGCTGGAGTTCGCTATTGAAGGTGACAAGGAGGAGGCCGGCAAATGAACAAGCAAATGACATGTATAGTCTGTCCTATGGGATGCCAGCTGGCGGTGACTTACGGGATAAACACGATGGGTACGCCCTGCGACGTCACGGTGACGGGTAATACCTGCAAGCGCGGCGCCGGCTATGCGACCGAGGAGTTGATCTCTCCCCGCCGCACGCTGACCACCACTGTCCGCACCGACCGTGATGACGGAGCGCTTTTGTCGGTCAAGACTTCGGCACCGATACCGAAAGGCAAGTTATTCCGTGCGATGGAGCTGGCAGATGCGGTCACTGCGCATGTTCCCGTTCATGCGGGGGATGTTATTATTCCGGATTTCATACTTCCGGGTGTGGCGCTGATCGCCTGCCGTGATATGCAGGCTTAAGGGTATATTTTGATGTTGGAACGCGGCAACTGAGGTTAGGTTGCCGCGTTCTTTTCGACCATGTTATTTGCCAAACTTAGTTAAGCAAATTGTATGCCGCGGGACAGAAAAAATACATTTCTCATCGTACTGAGAAACGACGTTCCTGTTATATTTTTATCGTCCTTGACAGACAATATCCCTATAGCTTACATAGTCCAACTAACTATCCCTCTCAAAACCCAAAAATCACTTTACCGCCTTTTGAGCAGTAAAGTGATTTTTTTCGTAAGACCGCCGGACATTCGGCCATCCCGGCCGCGCAGCGGCAAACCTCATTTCAGCATAGCCACCGCGCCGGCAATGGTCTTTTCCATTGCCTCGTTGCCGTATTTATCGACCTCGGCCTTGCTTTTTTCACCATGCGTCAAACATCCCGCGCCGCCGATACAGCCGCCGACACACGCCATGCCTTCAATAAAGTTGGCGTCGAGACGGCCCCTTTTCTTTTGCAGAAGCGCAATCTTGCACTGCTCAATGCCGTCACAGGAGCAAGGCTTGAGCACAAAGTCAAGCTGCTGCTCACGAAGCCCCTCGGCGACCGCATCTGCAAGTCCTCCACAACGGGCGAATATGCGCCCGAAGTACGACGCATTGTCAAGTACGCCTTCCTCCAGAGTGGTGATGTCGATATCCCGGCTGTCAAACAGTGCCTGCAATTCCTCAAATGTCATCGCCGCATCGACATAAGGCCGTACCTCCGGCTTTTGCACCTCCATTTTCTTGGCGGTGCAGGGACCGATGAATACGGTTTTGCAGTTGGTTTCATGCTCCTTGACATATTTTGCAATCGTTGCCATGGGCGAAAGATTGTGCGATATGAATTGCTTTAGCTCGGGGAAGTTCTTGTCTATGTAGTCAACAAACGCAGGACAGCAGGAGCTGGTCAGAAAGCCCTTCTCCGCAAGCTCGCGCGACTCGGCCTCGGCTACCATGTCGGCGCCCAGCGCCGCCTCTATGACGGTATGAAATCCGAGCTGGCGAAGTCCGGTCACGACCTGCCCAAGCTTCGCATATGTGAACTGACTTGAGATCGAAGGCGCGACTATCGCATAGATTTTGTAATCTCGGTTGCCGTGCTCGCCCTTGAGCATGTCGATGACGTTCAGAATGAAAGATTTGTCCGTAATAGCGCCGAAGGGACACTGATAGACACAGGCGCCGCAGGAAATGCACTTGCTGTTGTCAATACATGCCTGCTTTTCGTCGCCCATGGTGATCGCCTTGACCTTGCAGGCTGCCTCGCACGGGCGGTTGTAGTTGTGTATGGCACTGTAGGGGCACACCTTTGAGCAGGCACCGCACTCGCGGCACTTTGATTTGTCGATATGCGCCACGTGATACTGGTCAAACGTGATAGCGCCGAAGCGGCAGACGTCCTCACAGCGGTGCGCAAGACAGCCGCGGCAGGCGTTTGTCACCTCGTAGCCGCCCATGGGACATTCATCGCAGGCAATGTCTATGACCTCGATGACATTGGGGTTGCTTTTGTCGCCGCCCATGGCGATTTTGACACGCTCGGCGAGTATTGCACGCTCCTTGTAGACACAGCAGCGCATAGTCGGCGTTTTGCCCGGCACGATTATTTTTGGAATGTCAATTGCCGTTTCGGCCAAGCGATCGGACCAGGCCTGTCGTGCTACCTCCCTCAGTACCTTGTATTTTAAATATTGAACTTTGGTATCAAATTTTCTCATGTTAATCTCCATTCTGCCGCTTTGCGGCAGCACAAATAGT
>URHI01000083.1 GCA_900547565.1 uncultured Eubacteriales bacterium
CTAACTATTATAAAAAATCACTTTACCGCCTTTTGAGCAGTAAAGTGATTTTCCTTCAGCAACAAAGGCTGCAATTTAAATCAGCCATGACCGCGCCGCAGTCATTCTTGCTCCTCGTCCTCAGTTCGCTGCGCCATAATTTTGGCCTCAAGCATCATGTCCTTGACCTTCATCAGACGCGTTGTGTTGCCGCGCTCGTTTTCGTCCAGCTTCATGCGTATGGACTTCATGGTTTCAAGATACTGCGGCATCATGATGTACTCAAGCGCATTGACGCGGCGACGGGTCTTTTCAATTTCCTGCGCCAGCAGCTGAGCAGTTTTTTCAAGCTCGGCCATGCGAACCAAGTCCTCAAGCAGGCCAGACAGCGCACGCAGTGAAGCATCAAGCTCACCGGAAGTAAACGCCAACCCGTAGTTGCACGAATCGGCTCCTTCGCCTGAAAAGCGCGTTTTGAACTCCGGCACGGTGACACTCATGACATTTTTATAACTGACATCAATGTGTCCCTCCCGGCCGGGCATGATAAGCGCCTCTACCAGCGTCTGCGGACTGCTGACCGCACTGGCCGCCGCAAAGCTGCCATAAACGCCTTCAAGTCCCGCCTCCACACGCTCACGAAGCAGTTTATCTTCCCGGACTATGTCCAGAAACTTTTTCATCAGCTCGTCACGCTTATCCTTGAGCAGCTTGTGCCCGCGGCGAGCGGTGTCATAACGGGCCTGTATTTTCTTTAGCTCCATTCGCGTCGGATTGACTCTGAGCTGTGCCATGACAGGACTCCTTTCCTGAATTTAATCCTTCTTGTCCCAGTATTTATCCAGCAGTGCCGGCTTGATACGCTTCATTTCACTGCGAGGCAGTATACGCAGCAGCTCCCAGCCGAGGTCAAGCGTCTGCTCGATAGAGCGGTTTTCGTAAAATCCCTGATTGATATACCGCGCCTCAAATTCGTCGGCAAACTTGGCATAAAGCCGGTCGACCGGCGTCAGCGCGGCCTCGCCGAGCACCACCATAAGCTCCTTGGCCTCTTTGCCGCGTGCATAGGACGAAAACAGCTGATTCATGGTGTTGGCGTGATCCTCGCGCGTCTTGCCCGCGCCGATACCCTTATCCTTAAGACGTGACAGCGACGGCAGTACATCCACCGGCGGCATATATCCCTTGCGGTACATTTCACGTGACAGAATGATCTGTCCCTCGGTAATGTAGCCGGTCAGGTCGGGAATCGGGTGCGTTTTGTCGTCCTCGGGCATAGTCAGAATGGGTATCATGGTGATTGAGCCGTCCGAACCCATTTTACGTCCGGCGCGCTCGTACATAGTCGCAAGGTCGGTATACAGGTAGCCGGGATAGCCACGGCGGCCGGGAATTTCCTTGCGTGCGGCCGATACCTCACGCAGAGCCTCAGCGTAGTTTGTTATATCGGTCATTATGACCAACACGTGCATGTTGCAGTCGAACGCCAGATACTCTGCGGCAGTCAGCGCCATACGCGGCGTGGTAATACGCTCGATAGCCGGGTCGGACGCAAGGTTGACAAACATGACCGTACGGTCTATAGCTCCGGTGCGTTTGAAGTCCGAAATAAAGAAATCCGCCTCCTCAAACGTAATACCGATTGCCGCAAATACAACGGCGAATTTGGTCTCCTCACCGCCGCGCACCTTGGCCTGACGCGCTATCTGCGCTGCGAGATTGGCGTGCGGCAGACCTGAGCCCGAGAAGATCGGCAGCTTCTGACCGCGCACCAGTGTATTAAGTCCGTCGATAGTGGATACTCCCGTCTGAATGAACTCGGAAGGATAGTACCGGGCAGCGGGATTTATCGGCGTACCGTTGATATCCATATATTTGTCGGGGATCATTCTGGCGCCGCCGTCTGTCGGCTCTCCCATGCCGTTGAACACCCGACCCAGCATGCCCTGCGACACGCCCAGCTGCACGCTGTGACCGGTGAAGCGAACCTTGCTGTTGGCAAGGTTGATACCGGCGGCTGAGTCGAACAGCTGAACCAGCACATTACGGCCGTTGACCTCAAGCACACGGCAACGGCGCAACTCGCCGTTGGGCAGCTCAATTTCGCCCAGCTCGTCGTACTTTACGCCCTCGACCTGCCGTATGAGCATAAGAGGTCCCGCGACTTCCTCGATTGTTTTATATTCTCTGATCATTTTGCAATTTCCCCCTGTCATTCGGCGCTCTGTGCCACCAGCTCATTGAGCTGAGCGGTTATCTGCTGCCGAATGTTGTCGAACTCGGCACGGTAGCTGTCGGTCGACAGCTCCTTGGCGCGTCCTATCTTTTCGCGCACCGGCAGCTCAGACACCTTCTGAATGTCGGCTCCGGCGGCAATGGCGGCTCTTGCCTTATCCTCAAAGAAGAAGATAAGCGCCAGCAGGTCATGCTGCTTTTCCAGCGGGCAATAGCTGTCGAACTCGCCCATAGCGTCCTGCTGCAAAAAGTCCTCGCGTATGGAGCGTGCTACCTCAAGCGTCAGGCGGTCGTCGGCCGACAGCGCGTCGATACCGACCAGCTTGACTATCTCGTCCAAGCTGCTTTCCTCCTGAAGTGTTTTCATGCACCGTGCAATGTTTGTGTTCCAGTCGGCGGCCACATTTTCGGCAAACCAGCCGGATAGCCGGTCACGGTAAAGCGAGTATGAGTTAAGCCAGTTGATAGCCGGGAAGTGACGGCGGTAAGCCAGCTGAGCATCAAGCCCCCAGAACACCTTGACTATACGCAGTGTTGCCTGCGTGACCGGTTCGGAGATATCGCCGCCCGCAGGAGAGACCGCGCCGATAGCCGACAATGCGCCCTGCCGTTTGTCCGAGCCAAGGCACACCACCTTACCGGCACGCTCGTAGAACTGAGCAAGACGTGTGGTAAGGTAAGCGGGATAGCCTTCTTCGCCGGGCATTTCCTCAAGTCGTCCCGACATCTCGCGCAAAGCCTCTGCCCAGCGGGAGGTCGAGTCGGCGATAACAGCCACAGCGTATCCCATATCTCTGAAATATTCTGCAATGGTTATGCCGGTATAGACCGACGCCTCACGCGCGGCAACAGGCATATCCGAAGTATTTGCAATAAGAACCGTTCTCTCCATCAGCGACTTGCCCGTTTTGGGGTCGATGATCTCGGGGAACTCACGGAGCACGTCGGTCATCTCATTGCCGCGCTCACCGCAACCGATGTAAACCACAAGGTCAACGTCGCTCCACTTGGCCAGCTGATGCTGAACGACCGTTTTACCCGAGCCGAAAGGTCCGGGAATACAGGCCGTACCTCCGCGCGCTATGGGAAACAGCGAGTCAACATTGCGCTGACCTGTCACCATAGGCTCAACGGGGGGCAGCTTTTCAATATACGGCCGCGCGACACGCACCGGCCATTTCTGCATAAGCGTTATGTCCTCAAGCGAGCCGTCGGCAAGTCTCAGCCGGCCTATGCGGTCGGTAACCGTGAAATCTCCCTCTCTCAGCTCCTCGATAACGCCAGCCTTTTTAGGCGGCACCATTATGACGTGTCTTATTACATCAGTTTCCCGGACGTACCCGTAAATATCTCCGCCCGACACGGTATCACCGAATTTGGCGGCAGGCACAAAGTGCCACTTGCGTTCGCGGTCAAGCGCCGGCTCCTCGACGCCCCGCACCAGGTTTGAGCCTGTTTTCTCGCGCATGGTTTCCAGCGGGCGCTGGATACCGTCGTAAATATTCTTTACCAGACCCGGCCCCAGCTCCACAGACAGGGGAGCGCCGGTGGACACCACCTTGTCGCCGCGTCCTATACCTGCGGTCTCCTCGTAGACCTGAATGGAAGCCCGGTCACCGTGCATTTCGATTATTTCGCCGATAAGCCGGTTTTCGCCGACTCTCACAACGTCGAACATGTTTGCCTCACGCATACCCTCGGCCACCACCAACGGTCCGGAAACCTTCAATATCTTTCCTTCAACCATAATTTAATGCTACGCCTTTCTTATCTGTTTGTCCTCACGCGCCAAACAGACCGTTTAATTTTTGAATATGATGTCGGCACCTACGGCGCGTTCAACCGCGTTGCGTATTGCGGCCATGCCGTAGCCGGTATTCCCGGACTGTCCGGGTATGGATATGATAGCGGGCAGAGGTGCATCGCGGTAACGCTCGCATTCGTCCTCAAGCTCTGCCGCATAATTCTCCACAAGGAATATGACCGCGTACTCGCCGCTCTTTACCAGCCGGTGCAGTATGCGTCCGGCCTCCTCGGCGCTCGCCGCCTCGTGAACGGCAAAACCGAGTGACATAAAGCCCAGCACGCTGTCCCGCTCGCCGATGATCCCAATTTTATACATACATATCCCTCAGCCTTTCCCGGATAAGGGCGATATCCTGACCGGCGTCCTTACCCGCCATGATTATGCGGAGGTTCTTGATGCCGTACTCCAGCGCCGCGAGATAGGCGGTCGCCAGCTCGGCACCAAAGGGGAGCCATTTTGCCCCGCGAATAAAGTCCATCATTACAGCATCTGCGGCGCGCTCGCAATCGGCCAGCGACGACGTCTTGCCGCATTTTGCCGCCAGCGCAACACAGCACTCCGGAGCGGCGCCGGTCCTGCCTGTTTGCTTTTCCGCTCCCACGCCGGCTGTCTTGGTCTGCGTACCGGAAAGAAAGCTCCACAGCGCCGTCTCGCCGCCCTCACAGACAGCAAGCCATTGCTGTTTTTCCACCTCTCCGCCTTCAAGCAGTGCTTGTTCAAGCAGCTGCAGACCACGGTCACCGCCCATTCTCAGCACCCGCAGGCACATGAGTGCGTTGGTCAGATCCGCCGTTTTGCTTACATATTGAATCGCAAACGGCACTCCCGACGCGCGAGCGGTCTCGGCCATGTCCGCATAGCAGGCGCGGTCGAGTATCAGGTCAATGCACTGTGCATCGGCCGTGCGCAGATAGGTTTCACGCGCAAGCGCCGCCGCCTCTGCCATGTGCTGCGGCAGCAAACTGAAATCGTTGGCGTCCACCGCAGCTTTGAGCTGTTCCACCGGAACGCTTGCCGCCGCTGACAGCATGCCGTCCGGCTCGACTCCGCGCGCGTGGCACTTGAGCAGTGATTTTATGTTGTTGCAATCGTATTTGTACTGTAAAAACCGTACTGCCTCCGGCGTCGGAAGCATTTCGGTCACGTCACGAAAGGCGTCCTCAAGCATTGTCATAAGCGACGCCTCGCGGTCAACCCGCGTGCCGTCCGGTCCCTGCACCGTTATTATTCTGCAACCGAATTCGTTCAGCGAGTTCAGTATGTCGTCCGAAGAGCGCGCGCCGAGAAATTTCTCGCACGCCTCGGCACTGAGCATACGGTTCTCCATAGCGCGGATACGCGCCGAGCTGAACATATACGCGGTGTCGTCATATCTCATTCAAATGCACCTGCCTTACGTGGTTTTGTCTTGTTTGTGGATTGGATGGCTACCGGCTCCACATGGCCTACCGCGGCTCGTCAGTCACGTCTGCAGCACGGCTCTGCACCGGGATCACACGACGGTGTGTCACTCACCTGTGACTACTGTCATTTGGCGAAAAGCACCTCGCACACCGCGGACTCAAGCTCATCTCTCAAGCCTTCCATAATCATGCTGACCGAACAGTTGATCTCAACGTCTCCGTATCGGAGTATAATGCCGCCGTCAATGTCTGCGGTACTGTCGGACAGCTTCAGCTTATCTACCGTCTCCCGGTCGACACGTCCTGCAAGCAGATTGCGGGCATTGTTTATCACGTCCCGTCCGCACGTGACCTTGTCGTGTGCATTGAGTATCAGCTCGTAGTGCTCGATGACCGGCATATCGTCGTCGCCGTACAGCTCGCGGTTTACCCGCTCGGTTTCTATCTGCTCCCGGAAGGCCGAGCAGGCAAGACGCGTCAGCAGATCGGTGTATTCCTTGGCAGGCAGCCCGAGCAAACGGTTTTTTGCCCGCTCGAACGCAGCGTCCACAAGACGGCTGCGTGCCGTCATCATAATATTTCTTTTTTCCATGGCCGCAGAGGACTTGGCACGGGAGATAATGTCGTTGGCCTCTCTCTCGGCCTCATCGCCCAGCGCGGCGCAAAGCTGTGTCCGGCGTTGCTCGAACTCGGCATTTATCTGCCGGCACTGCGCCTCGGCCGCCTCAATCGTACGGTCGGCGTCCTGCCTGGCATCTGAGAGTATACCGGAGGTTATTTTATCAAGTCCTGTCATGCCGTAAGTTTATCAGCCGATAGGGGCAAACAGAACCAGGAACAGCGAAACAACCAGTGCGAATATGGCATAAAGCTCAACCAGACCGGCAGAGGTAATGGATTTACCGCTCGCATCGGGCTGTTTGGCCATGAGCGTGATGCCTGCGGCCGCGACTCTGCCCTGTCTGAGCGCAGAGAAGAAACCGACGATAGCGACGGGAAGCGAAGCGAAAATGAAATACATACCCTGTGCAAAGGTCAGCTCGGGGACAGTGCCGCCGATAAAGCCCAGCTTAATAATCATAACAAACGCAGTGATAAAGCCGTAAAGTCCCTGCGTGCCGGGAAGCGCCTGAAGAATGACAGCCTTACCGAACAGCGAAGGATTTTCTGCCATAAGACCCGCAACGGCCTCACCTGACTTGCTGACGGCCTTAGCCGAACCAAGTCCCGCCACTATCATAGCGATGGCGATACCGACCAGCGCCAGATTAAGTCCCGAGGTCAGATCCTTGACAAAGTCCATAAATCTGTATCTGACCACGTCATTGCCGGCTACCGTAGTAACCATGTCATTTGCGGCTGTAAGCGCGCCTACCAAGAAAGTTCCCATTGTTATTTTACTCCTTTTTATATATTACTATTATCAATGGTATAGTTATCGGCCGGAGAAACCGGCTTGAAAATGCGTCCGCCTTCGGTAAAGAACTTGCCGAAAAACTCTATATATTGCAGACGGCTTGTGTGAACGAATGAACCGAGAATGTTTATTGCCATATTCAGTACGTGTCCGACTATAAGCACCAGCACCATGCAAAACGTGCCGACGACACTTCCGCCCATCATTGTGGCCAGTATGTTGACCACCTGCGCAACGACTGCCGAGGCAAGTCCCAACGCCATAATTCTTGAATAAGAAATGAGGTCTGATGCAAAATTGATCAGCCCGTACAGACTGTACAGTCCTCCGCCCAACTTCATAAAGACGTTTTTGTTTTTGCGCCCCTGCGTCAGCACCATGGCCACCACTCCGGCCAGCGCCACCCATTTGCCGATCCCCGGGGATACTACCAACAGCCCCAGTCCCACAAACAGCAGCCACACCGGAACGGTATCAAGTATCGCATCAAGCGGATGCCCGTCGTGCCAGGTGATGTACAGCTTAAGTGCCATGCCCGAAATCAAATGGATCCCGCCCATGACCAGCGAATATATCATAAAGCTCATGGGGTCCAGCAGCGGGTCAACCAGCACTGCCAGCGTTGCCGGCGCCTTAAGGCCCATAAGGTTGCCCATTATCTGAAGCGGCAGGTCGCCGAAATATCCGCCGAACAGCACACCCATTATAGTGCTGCCCAATCCGCACCAGCCGAACATCAGCAAAAAGCGCTTCATACTCTCCTTGGGCTTTATCAGCCGGACACCGACAAAACATGCCAGCATCAGCAATACACCGTATCCGACATCGGCAAACATCATGCCGAATATCAGGCAGTAAAATACCGACATAACCGCGGTAGGATCGTATGTTCCGTACTTGGGGTAAGAATACATGCCCACGACCCACTCGAAATTTTTGGCAAATGCGTTGTTGCGCAGCAACACCGGCGGATCGTCGTGCTCGGTCGGGTCCTCAAGCTCGTAGGCGCAGGTATATTTGTCAAGCAACGACACGACCCTCTCCACCTGATCGACAGGTACCCAGCCGGTCATGACAGAGCAGTATTCAGTCTGTGCCAACAGCAACTTGGTCTGCGCCGCGCTTTTCTGCGTTTCTGTAACGTCAAACAGAGCCTCAATATCATCAAGCTCCAGCGCCAAATTACGCAACTCCTCAAGCAGCGCCGTTTCGCGCTTGGCATTCTCGACCATTTTCAGCTCAATTGCACTGCGCTCTACCAGCGGAAGTTGTTCAAAGCCGTCCAGTGCGGCACTGTTGAACCCCGCCCTTACCAGCAGCTTTTCAATTTGTTCGGCCGCCTCTGTCAGATAGAACACAACAATGTAGCGGGCGGATTTATCGCTGTTTACCTGCTCGATGTAGGCCCCGGCCTCCCTCAACTCAGCAAGCCGCTCATCCGGTGTCTTTGCAGAGATCGATCCGAACACTACGCTCGTGCTCTCAGTGGCATGTGTACCCAGCGGAATGTCGAGATTTGCCCACGGCTCCAACATAGCACAGCGTTCTTCAAGTGCCTTGAGGTCAAGTGCCAGCTTAGCACGCTCCTCGCCGATCTCGCCCGTCCGCCGTACGGCGTCAAGCGCACGTGCGTAACGTCCGTCAGCGATGAAGGCGTCCTGATCCAGCTCACGCCGGCTCGGGAAAAACGGGTGCTTTTGCTGTGAATACTTGCGCAGCACCGCCAACGCC
>URHI01000084.1 GCA_900547565.1 uncultured Eubacteriales bacterium
AAAACGCCGTCGCACACCCGGCGCAGATCCAGCAGTCCGGGGCGGCGCAAACGGTCACTGAGATCATAAAACACGCGAGACAGAGCCGCAAAGCTGCCGGATATGTCCAGCATACGCGCCTCTCCTGACTCCGCCCGCTCAGCGGCGTTGTCGGGCACTTGTGGGGCGTGTTGCTCTGCCGCCAACTGCCCGATGCGGTCCAACCATCCCACCCGGGCGGCACCGCAGTAAGCCGTTGCGGCCAGAACAAGGCCGGGCAGCAGTCGCGTCAACGCCGAAAGCCCCTCCATGTACAGTCCCCAGAGCAGTGCGGCGGCAAGCGCGGTTCCGGCCGCCAGAAGCGTTGACACCGACCCGAGCACTCCCTGAATTATTGCCGCCATAACAAACATGGGAGCGCAGACGGCATCAAACGCCACGCCACACACAAGCCCTGCCGCCGCGCCGCGTATGACGTCATGCCGTGCGGTTATGTACAGCACCGCAAAAAATATACCGAACGCCGCCACAGAAACGCCCCAGACGGTCACATCACGCAGTGCAAAGCTCAAGGCACACAGCACGGCTCCCTGCCCCAACGTGCGACGAATACGTGCGGCCGGGTCATCGGCACGGCTTTTGTCCGCGCACCATGAAAACAGCATGACCGCAACCGGTGTGAACAATATAGAAAAAATCGCGCCGAACAGGTCGTAGTAGTGAAATCCACCGCTTATCAGTCCAAACAGACTGACAACAAACCCGCAAACCGCTCCCACCGCCATGCGCAGCTGCAGACTTTCGCTGAAAAGTGCCGACATCAAAACCCTGATACGCCGTACGGGACCGACATCTTCCGGCAACGGCACACGGTCCAACAGCAGCCTTGCCAGCACCCTCAGCGCCAGCGCAATGATATAAGCCCCGGTGAGCAGTCCTCCACGGCCACTCACGGCAAATGCCGAAGCAACCGCCCCTGCCGTTATGAGCGCTACACTGTCAGAGGCGGCGCACACTGCCGCCAGCCCAAGCGGATACGTCCCGAAAAACAGCTTACAGCTGCCAAGCAGCCAGCCAACCGCTACATAAACCGCCCCGACAGCAATTATGCGTGCTATCCTACTGCCGCGTGCAACGCCGGAATTTTTTTCTGTCACGTTGCCTGACGTTTCGCCGGATATATGGTTTTTGGGCCATTCGCGGCCGTTTTGTGTATCCTGCATTTTGTTTTACCTTCCTTGCCTTAGTGTCAACATGATACTACAGCGGAAGCAAAAAAGCCGTCGAAGCAGAGATGGCGATTTTAAGGTTTTCGGGGGATGCGGTGGAAGGTTGTGGCGGCAGCTGACCGTCAGGGCGACATGCGGCGGTGGGAAAGCGCCGGAAATAGGTATGAAGGGACGCTTTTGTCGTGCAGCGTCGCACAATTTTTTGTAAAATCAATATAAAAATTGCTCCCCCTCTTCACAAGCCGACGGTTTTGTTATATAATAAACATACAACATCATTGCAAGGAGAGCGACATGACAGACCACCGCATCTGCTGCTTCACCGGGCACCGAGCAATACCCTACAACATAATGCGTAAGCTGGCCGTGCAACTGAATGAAACGATCTGCCGGCTTGCCGCGGACGGCATACTGACCTTCCGGGCGGGCGGCGCTATGGGCTTTGACACGCTGGCGGCTCTGTGCGTGCTTGAGCTGCGTCAGTCTCTCGGCGGTCTGCGGCTTGATCTGATACTTCCCTGCCGCGACCAGACCCGTCTCTGGCCTCCGAATGAGACAGAATATTATAATTATATTCTTAACAACTGTGATTCCGTGCGCTATATCAGCGACATATACACCCGCGACTGTATGCTTGAGCGTGACCGGCAGCTGGTCAGAGGCAGTGAGGTTTGCGTCGCCTACTGCACAAAAAGCCGCGGCGGTGCGGCATATACCATGCTGTACGCCATGCGTCAGGGAGTCAGGGTGATAAATCTCGGGGATGTCTGTGGTATAAGCTGAGTGCCAAGCCTTTATTTTTGCCGCGCACCGCATTATACATATATCCGTAACACCGGCGACCGTCGTCATTCCGGCGGTACCTGCATAAAAGCTCCGCCGGTCCCTTTTGGGGCCGGGCGGAGCTTTTATAATAACACCGTGACGGATCGTTGAAAAAATGTTGTGCTTCAACCCCTCCGTCAAGATCATTTCTTATAATTCGGATAAAAATTGATTTTATAAAGAAATTGAGATGTCCGAAGCTCAGCGTTCAACACACATCCAGCAGCCCTCGGCACCCACGCCGTTCTCGGGCGGAGTGAGCACGCCGCGCGCTATCAGCTCGTCAACTACAGCGTCCTGAACGGGCAGACCGGCCAGCTCGTTTGCAAACCGCCATTCGCCGATGAGATATTCAGGCACCGTGCGGTGTATCAGTCGTGCCAGTATTCCGGCAATCGCTTCAATCTCCTTGCCCGGGTATACAAGCCCTTCACCTATGTCATCCATGTTGTCATAGTTGCTCATATCACAGGTAAGTATCTTGGTATAAAGCATGTTGCCGTCACGGAAAAGATACCCGCACTCTATAGCCTTTGCCGCGTACTCCTTCTCATCCTCGGAAAGCGATGCAACATCAAGACCGTCTATGGCGCGGAGCGCGAGCTGTAGCTTTGCGTCGGTCGAAATGTTGTGGTTGCAGTGAAAATGCGGCTTTATACGATTATTGTAAATATTAACGAGATATATGCGTGAAAATCCGCACAGATTTGTCGCCTCGGTGCCGTCCATACCGCCGCCGTAGTATTTTCCGTTATCGACATATCCGAACACGCTGAACGGGCGCTGTGGTCTTTCGATATCCGAAAAATATTTTTCAGCCAGCTCCTTGGATACTGCACGCGAAAGCGTTGCTGCAAGCCATTTTATCTTCTGCCAGAGTATCAGATTTATGTCGACCTTTTTGTTCAGATACGGGAAAGCAAGATATTCATCCCGGCGCTTCCCGATGTGTGCGCATATGGCATCGCATATTTTCGGCAGCTGTTCGGTATAGACAGCGTTTGCCTTCTCCATAACATCTTTATCGAATAAAATAAAATTCAAAGCATATTTTCCGCTGTCCAGGCGGCGCAGAAGACCGTATTTTCCGTTTTTTCCTTTTTCGAGTGCCTCAAGCTCCTCCTCCACATATACGGTGGGCACATTCAGTTCCTTGGATATTTCCGATGCGGTCATGGGCTTTTTGTGACACAGCCACACTATATGCTTTGAAAACTGCCGTGTACAGACGTCCCGCGGGTCTCCCCATCCGGGCCTTCCGTCTCCCCATATTACAAAATCTATCTTATCAAGCGTCACGGGTTTATTGTTGATCTCAGCCATTTCCATTACCTCACTTTTTAATTTTTGTCTTGCCGTAAAAAGTCTTTGACGTATTGCGACCTCACTTGTTTCCTCGCGCGCTGCAATTTCCGCAGTCGTAAGTCCGTCTATGTAAAACAGTATCATGGCCTCACGGTATGCGCGCGTCAGAAAAGCTATCCTGCGCCAGACCGCGCCGAGAAGCTCCGCGTCGTCATCATCACCGTCCTTGGTGTCGGCAATGAGGGGAAGAATGTCGTCGGGATCTCCGTCATAGAGCCGGTCGGCACGTTTTCTGCGTTTTTCGGAATGATCCGCGTAGACGTTTCGGGCAACCTTCCATATAAATGGATAGACATTGCCTATCTCGCCCTCAGTGTTTGCGAGCTTTACAAGTGCGAACACGATGTCGGAGCAAAGCTCCTGCGCTTCATGGCTGTCTGCCGTTCTTGCATAGCAAAAGTTATACAGTTTTTCAAGTAACTCGTCGTCAAAAACTTTAAGCAGCTGATGTTTTTCCATGGTGGTTCTCCAAGCGATTGATCAATGCTTTCACCCTAATAGTCGGCATAAAACAGCATTTGTTAGGTGCCCTGCCCCGTTTTTTCGGAAAATTTCCGGGCAAAAAGAAATGGCATTACATATTATAGCATAAAAAACGCCTGTGAAAAGCCGTAGCAGTCGGGCATAGCAATAATAACACAGTCATAAACAACGCGCCAATGGGAACACCCGGCCCCGTTGGCGCGTTATAAGACTCATCACAGACTGTGACAAACGTCCGTCGAAATTATTTATCCAGCTTATCAAGTCCCGCCATCATTTTGTCAAGCAGGACCGGTATGGCGCGGTTGAGCGATTTGAATACCGTAACCGTGCCGTTGGTCTGGCTCTTGACAATAGTGCGCAGCTGCTGATGAACGGAATTGAGCACCTTTGTGTACAGCACACCGGCATCAATGTAAATATTTTCGTAGATCTTATCAAGCATCTGCCCCGACTGGGGATCGCTGACATACTTACCCTTGAGCGCCACTTCATAATACGCCGGAATAACTCTGCGGTGACTCTCACATGCGGTGCACTCCATGTATGCACCGACAAGATCCAGGCGGCTCTCGGGCACAGTAGCCGGAACAGCCAGCGCGGTGAACTGATCGTGAACAAACGTCTGATAGCCGTCCTGCGCCTCGTCCAGCTTGGGTATCGGCACGATTCCGTACTCATCCTTCATATCTCGCAACGTCTGTGACTCCACCGAAAGCAGTCTGAGCGTGCACATAGCTGCTCGCCCGTTTGCAAAATGAGAGGCAATGTTTTCCTGGTCCTGAGCATCGGAAACACTCTTGTAAATATACGAGCCGCCGCAGGTATAATACAAATTAAGTACCTTGTCCATAGCCAAAGCCGTACGCTCGACATTCACAGCGTATTCGTAACGGTTATCCGTGGTTTTGGTGAGTATGGGCAGCTTGCAGGACGACCAGTAGGGATCAACATAGGCCACCGGCCCCGAAACAAAGCCGTATTTGTCCTCGGCATCCTGAGTTCCGCTGCCGTTGACGTCGTAATACATCTGCGACGCGAGAGCAGCCTGATAATCAAGCGTCCACTTGCCGTCGTTTACAACGGCGTAAAGATCGTCAACGCCGAATTCCTTAAGCATTGTTTTGGAAAACATGTTGACAAACATATATCGATACAACGTCAGGCCTATCGAGCCGGCACAGAAATACTGCCGGTTGCCGAAGGAAGCCACCTCGTTGAAGCCCTGTGACCAATATATACGGTCAAGATCGAGATATTCAATATGGCTCAGATCCTGGAAAAGCCCCTCGGAGGTATACATTATAGTGGAATAGCAGCTGTTGGCCAAAAGGTCATACTCGTCGGTCTGCGCCATAACAAGGTTGCGTATCTTTTCGGTTACAACATAGTTGCCGCCGGTCAGCTTGGTGTTGCTTATCTTTATACCGAGCTGGGCTTCAACCGCCGCGTTGCGTTCGTAAATAGCGTCGTTGACCGGTTCGCCTATATAGTCATTCACAGCGATTTCATCGCGCACACCGTCGCTGTCGCGGCTTAGTATACGTACGGTTTGCCCCGGAAATTGCAGATCGGACGGCAGATTGTTTTTGACATCATACTGATTCTCAGTCTGCGAATCCAAGGACGTATCACCGTCTGCAGGGGTCGTTGCGGAAGCTGTCGGGGTAGTGGTGCCGGAGCTGTCATCGCCCGGTGTGGCACAGGACACGGCAAGACACGCCACAAATAAAAGCGCAAGAACAATCGACATAAGTCGGACAAAGGTTTTCATAGACACATGTTCCTTTCCGCGATATTGAATTTCAAAGCAATTTTACCATATTAGCCGTCAGTAGTCAATATAATTTGTACATTAAACATAATCTCTGCCGCGCTACGACGGTTGCAAAAAATGCCGGCAAATGTAAGTGCAGCCCTTGACAAACGGTGTGGGTTGGATTATACTAACACATGGAAGGCGGGCAAGGTATGCGCGCCGGTATATACAATATTCATAAGGAGATAATACATGATTGCACAGACACCGCCAATGGGCTGGAACACCTGGAACACCTTTGCAAACGATATAAATGACGAGCTGATACGTCAGACTGCCGATGCAATGGTAGAGCTGGGCTACCGCGATGCCGGATATGAATATGTCGTAATCGATGACTGCTGGTCACTCAAAGAGCGCGACTATACCACCGGACGTCTGGTGCCCGATCCTCAAAAGTTCCCGCGCGGAATGAGTGATCTGGCCGACTACATACACTCCAAGGGACTGAAATTCGGCATGTACTCCTGCGCCGGAGTCAGGACCTGCGCCGGATACCCCTCCAGCTTTGACCACGAATACGAGGACGCCCGTACATTTGCCGAATGGGGCGTTGATCTGCTGAAATACGATTTCTGTAACTTTCCCAACTATGCAAACAATAAAAACCGCTATCTCACAATGAGCATGGCACTGCGCTCCACCGGTCGCGAAATAGTTTTCTCCGGCTGCAACTGGGGGCGCGGAGACCCCTGGAACTGGATGCGCTCTATCGGTGCGCACATGTATCGCTCTACCCATGACATCAACGACTCGTATGCCTCAATGGTGGATATACTGACCTCGCAATTACCCAATCTCAATGCCAACGCCGCCGGCTGCTTCAATGATCTTGACATGCTTACCGTGGGTATGCACGGCAAGGGCCACGTCGGGCTTGAAAACTGTACTACCGACGATGAATATGTAACCGAGTTTGTGTTCTGGTGTCTGGCGGGCTCGCCGCTTATGATGGGCGGTGATATCCGCTCGCTGGATGAACGGAGCCGTAAACTGCTACAGAACCGTGAGCTGATACGTATAAATCAGGATGCCGAGTGCCGTCCTGCTTATCAGGCCAACGGAACGACCAAGGATTTTCCCATTCTTATCAGAATGCTGTCGGGAGGCGAATTCGCACTGGCATTCTTCAACCTTAAAGATGCCGACCGCCAGCTTGAAATTGCGTTCCCCGATATCGGAGTGCCGTATTCGTCGGGTGTCGGCATCGACCTTACCGACATTCTTACAGGTGCGCACATAGGGATCCGCCGCGATGACATGCGACTGGTAGTTCCTGCTCACGGAACACGCATATTCCGCGCCAAGCTCATCACATTATGACAAGCTACTGCCACACCTGCGGACGGCCGCTCCACCCAGACGAGGAGGGACTGTCGATCAAGCTGTTGGGGCATAACATCACTGAATTTTTTTGCATAGACTGCCTCGCCGCCAAGCTGGGAGCGACTACATCACAGCTTAGCGCCATGATGGAGCGCTTTCGGGCGGCGGGCTGCCAGCTCTTCACTCCCGCTGAGTGCTTGAAAGGAAAGAATAATGCTGATAACAGTTGACTGCGGCACGACAAATATGCGTTGCCGCCTGTTTGACAACGGCACGCTCGTCTGCGAAGTCAAACGCACCGCCGGGTGCCGTAACACCGCCTTCACCGGCTCGGATAATTTCCTGCGCGAGGCGCTGCGCGATTCACTACGCGATCTGGCAGAAAAATCCGGAGTTGGGGATGACTGCATAGAGGCCGTTATTTGCTCAGGAACGCTGGCCTCCGACGTCGGGATCTACCATATTCCTCATGCCATAGCACCTGCCGGTGTCAATGAAACGGTGGCCGCCGCCAGCATGACACACATGCCTGACATCACGCAACTGCCGATTTTCTTCATTCCCGGCATAAAAACTCTGCCGGCCCCCGGAGAGAAAGATCTGACAAAATTTATTGAAGCACTGGAATCCATGAGCGGCGAGGACTGCGAGACGTACGGCATCATGTCTGCGCTCGGTCTGACCGGAGATTTTGTGATAACTCTGCCCGGCTCTCACAACAAGGTCATGGAGGTTGACGCTCAGGGGCGCATTATCTCAATACGTACAGGTATTTGCGGAGAGTTTATCGCGGCGATCTCCGGCCATACAATGCTGCATCATTCGCTGCCGGACCCGGTCATACGAAAAATTATGCCTGAGTATCTGCTGACAGGTTTTGAATATGCCCGGACTCACGGCGTGTCGCCGTCACTGGTCAAGGCGCGCAGCACACAGCTGTTCGGCGGCTGGGACGCTGATATGGCGGCAAACTTTTTTGTCGGTGCGCTGCTCAAGGACGACATAATGTCGGTATTTGACGTGTGCGGAACCGACCGTAAGCTCATTGTCGGCGGCGGAAATCCTCTGCGGCATGTATTTGCCGTATTGCTGGAGCATGTCGGTGCAGCTAATCTCATTGAAATTGATGACGAAACTGCGCGTCTCGCGCCAAGCCGCGGTGCCATGATGGTTTATGAGACATGGAAAAGGAAAAATTTAAATAATTTTTAAATATTGCTGTTCTTCAGGTTGGTTAACTGATAGTAGCGACTTGACAGCATTACGGAAAAGATCACTTTACTGCTATAGCGGTATAGTGATCTTTTGTTTTAGAGAGAGATAGTTAGTTGTACTGTGGGTGATATAGGGGGATCGTCTGTCAAGGACGATAAGAAGATAATAGGAATATCGTCTAACAGAACGATAAGAGGTGTTCATTTTCTGCCCCGCGGCAGAAAACGAACCAAAAGAACGC
>URHI01000085.1 GCA_900547565.1 uncultured Eubacteriales bacterium
CTCGAAGTGCTGTTATTTTATAGACAAGGCGGGCAGCAGCTTGCGCCGCTCCCGCCTTAAAATTATTTTGCTCTATTTGCACCACAATTCAGCGTTTACACAGAATTTGGGATTGACCCGATACCCTACACGCCGTTTTCGAGCATGTGGGCAACCAGTTTCATATCCGGCATTGAACTCATGCCCCCAAGGCGCACGGCGCACAGCGCTCCTACCGCATTTGCAAAACGAAGTCTCTCAGCCGCACTCCTACCTGACTCCCGGCAGTTTTGATATAAAATCGCCCCTGTGAAAGCATCTCCACAGCCGGTGGTATCAACTGCCTCGACAGAGAAGCCTTTATCATAACACCGCTCGCTGTGCGAATAGAAATATGCGCCACGGTTTCCGGCAGTAACATACAGTTCCTGCACACCAAACGACAGGGCCTCTTTCGCACCTGTGTCTATATCTTTGCCGAACAGCATCTGTAGTTCTTCCTCAGCTATTTTCACAAGGTCCGCCTGCTCCAGCCCCCAGCACATCCATTTTATTGCCTCGGTTTCATTTTTCCAAAGCGGCGCACGGTAGTTCGGGTCAAATGAAATGCGCACGCCCCGCTGTTTTGCATATCTCACGGCACATATGGTGGCGCTTCGTGCCGGTTCGTCGGTAAGAGAAAGCGTGCCGAAATGAAAATACCGTGCATTGTCTATAAGGCTCATGTCCATTTTCTCTGCATCTATCTGCGTGTCAGCACCCGGGTCTCTCACAAATGCAAATTCACGGTTTCCCGTCTCATCAACACTGACGAATACAAGCGTTGTGTTCGTCTGCACCGTCTGCAGTCCGCTTATATCTATGTTGGCATCTGCGGCTTTCCTTTTCAGAAAAGCCCCGAACAGATCGTCCCCGACCGCTCCTATGATCGCGGTTTTACCGCCCAGTGCCGAGCAGGCGGCAAGACAGTTCGTGGGCGCACCGCCGGGGTTCATCTCGTAAAGAGGATTGTCCATTTTTCCGCATCCGCTCGGCGAAAAATCCACCAGGTATTCCCCCAGTGCAACAACATCGTATTTTTCAGCCATTCTTTTTTCTCTTTCCGACGATATCGATATACACGGCAACAATAATGATCACACCCGTCAGTACCTTTTGCCATTCTGTGGAGACACTCAACAGGCGAAGTCCATTTGTGAGCACGCTCATAATAAACGCACCAAGGATCGCACCCTTCATTGTGCCCTTGCCGCCTGCGAGAGAAGCACCGCCGATAACGCACGCCGCAACTGCGTTCATTTCATATCCGCTGCCAATCGACGGATACGCCGTATTCATTCGGGAAGTCATAAGTATTCCGGCAACCGCAGCCATGCTTCCGGCAACGATATAAGCAAGAAGCTCCCACTTATCCACTTTTATGCCTGAGAGGCGAGTTGATTCTCTGTTATTGCCAATGGCATACAGGTATCTGCCGAAAGCTGTCTTTGCAAGCATAACGCCAAACAGGATCGCCAGCAGGAACATGATGATAACGCCGGTGTTAATTGCGTAATCCGCAATGCCGAGATCTGCAAGCCAGCCGGCAAACGGCGAACCAAGCGCAATGTTCTGATACCCCTGTATCTGTGTGAAATATATGGGCGTTCCGTCTGTTATCACGATGGCTAGACCCGCTGTGACCATCTGCATGCCGAGCGTGGCAATGAACGGCGTGATCTTCATTTTTGTCACCATGATGCCATTGATCAAACCTACTGCTGCGCCGGTCAGTATGCCGCAAATAATACCCATCCATGCCGGCATTCCCCACCAGTTCATGAACACGCCGAGCATAACGCTCACAAAGGTCATAGACGTGCCGATAGATACATCGATGCCTCCGGTAACGACAACATAAAGAGCACCGACAGACAAAATGCCGTTTATCATCGTTGCAAGCAGGATGTTATTGATGTTCGACGGAGTCAAAAAGTTAGACGAAGCTATTGAGAAAAATGTGACCATTAGGATGAGTCCAAGCACTATTGCCGTGCTTTGTATAGGAATCTTTTTCAGCTTTTCCATTGAGTTTTTCATTTTAAGGTCATTCCTTTCATTCTGCCTGCATGTCATATTTTGATGCCAAGCGCATGATGTCCTCCTGTGTGGCACTGTCTGCGTCAAGCTCTCCCGCTATCTCTCCCTCGTGCATGACAAGGATCCTGTCGCATACCCGCAGTATTTCCTGCATCTCCGACGAGATCATGATGACGGCTTTCCCCATGTCGGCAAGGCTGATCAAAAGCTCACATATTTCATCTTTTGCGCCGATGTCTATGCCCCGTGTGGGTTCATCAAAAATCAGCACATCCGTATTCCGGAGCAGCCATTTTGCCACAACTATTTTCTGCTGATTTCCGCCTGACAGCGAGCGGACTAACGCATCAAGAGACGGCGCTTTGACCTTCAGCCGCTCGGTGTATTTTTTCGCTTCATTCCGACATTTTGCTTTGTCTATATACCCAAACGCTTTACAGAGTCTTGGAATAGATGCGATGGTTATGTTGTTTTCTACGGACATTTCGGTTATTAGACCGAACCGTTTCCTGTCCTCCGACAGATAGCTGATCCCGCAGCGCACAGCATCATACGGTGATTTTATCAAAACCTTTTTGCCACCAATATATATCTCTCCGCCGTCAGGCAGATCTGCGCCGAATATAAGCCGTGCTGTCTCTGTACGCCCAGCACCAACGAGTCCTGCAAAGCCGAGAATTTCACCCTTTCTCAGAGAAAAGCTCACGTCCTTGACCTTGCTGCCGGAGTTCAGATGCTCGACCCGCAAGATTTCGTCTTCCAGTATCCTGCTTTTGTCTCTGCCCTTTCTGACGTAGGCGATTTTGCGCCCCACCATTGCCGCTATTATATCGTCAAGGCTTGTAGAGGCAACGTCAACGGTAGAGATATACTGTCCGTCCCGGAGAATGGTGGCGCGGTCGCATATGCGCTTTATTTCGTCCATGCGGTGTGAAATATATATGATGCTGATGCCGCTCTTTTTCATCTCGCCGATTATTGCAAACAGGCTTTCAATTTCGCTGTTGCTCAGCGGTGCTGTGGGCTCGTCCATAATGATCACCCGGGAATTATAAGAGATGGCTTTTGCGATTTCCACCATTTGCTGCTGCGCTACCGTCAGTTCTGACACCATTGTGTTGGGGTCTACATGAAGGTTGACCCGCTCCAGAAGCTCCGCTGCCATGGCGGATGTTGCCCTTTCGTCGAGAAACACTCCGTGGCGCTTGATCTCCTTGCTTATGAAAATATTTTGCGCAATCGTGAGATTGCTCAAAAGGTTAAGCTCCTGGTGTATCATGGTGATTCCAAGTGCTCTTGCATCCAGCACAGAGTTGATTTTGGTCTCACGACCGTTAAAAACGATTTTGCCAGCATCCGCTTGATAAATGCCTGTCAGTATCTTCATGAGAGTGGACTTTCCCGCACCGTTCTCGCCGAGCAGGGCATGAACCTCTCCTTGATATACCTCCAGCGAGCAATCTCGAAGCGCCTGCACTCCGGGAAAGGCTTTGCTTATCCCTCTCATTTCTATCATGGTTTCACGCATATCAATGCCTCCTGATCAAAGCTTGTAGAGCCTGCAGCAGGTTTCGCCAAGCAAGTCCGCTTTCTGTTTGTCTGACAGATCGCACTGTTCAATCTCCCACGGCATGGTGTACTCTCCGCCAAACATGATTTTCTCGGAGCCAAGATACTTGCAGGCATGCTCTATCCACTCTTTCACGCTTATCTGCGGCAGTTGATTTGAGCCATAGTGCTCAAGCCACGCCGTGTCCATATAAACATTGTGAAAACGCTGTGCCATTCCAAGGCATCTGAAATAGTTTTCCGCTCCCATGTGCGCAAATATTACCTTTAATTCCGGGAACGTTTCCAGGACATTTGCAAACTCAAACGGGGTGCCAACGCAGGAATACTTGCAGGAATTAGCCCCATTGGCTGCCGCAGAAGGATTGGCAGAACCCGCATTATGCCAGCCGACATGGAAAAGGACCGGTATATCGAGCTCCAGACACTTTTCATAGGTGCGCATCTGGATAGGGTCATCAACATGAAAGCCGCCTTGATAGGACAGCACCTTTATGCCCTTATAGTATCCGGCTTTAACACCGCATTCAAGCTCACGAAGCGATGCTTCCTGATTTTCTCTGTCCACATATGCAATTCCGAAAAACTGATTTGGGTAATGCTCCACAAGCGTTTTGACCTTTGCGTTTTCACCGTTGTTTATTGCGATGAGCGCAGTTCTGTCCAGCTTCAACTCCTCCATATAGGTGAAAAGCTGCTTGTTATCATAATACTCGACACCTTCAAATGACCAAACGTGCATATGGCTGTCAATTCTCATCGTGTATCTCTCCTTTGGGTTATTGCCGCAAATAACTGTCTGTAATTTGTTTCCCGGATATTACAGCGCTACAAGCTTCCTTATTTTGTCCGCCACTGCCAGCGCAAAGGCGGCATGAGAGCTGTTGTCAATATGGATGGCATCCGCCGCTGTTGCTGCTACGGACGATGCCTCCAAAAACGCCGCACCGTATTTTTCCGCAATCCCATTATAAAGCTCCGGAAGCTGTGCGCTCCGTTCTCTTGTCCCCTCCGCAGGGAACCAGTTTTCCATAGGTGAGCCTGCGACCTCCCCCACTTGCACCGGGGACATAATCAGAAGCTTTGGCGGCTTGCCGCCCGCTCCCGCGCTGCTTGAGAGAACCATCCGGCTCAAGGCCTCGATCCCCATGGAGATGTCACAAGCCGTAAGGGAAAATCTCTTTTTCAGGTCCGGCTGACCAAGCATCATGACAAAAACATCTATGGGCGCATGGCTTTCAAGGCATGGCCCGATCTGCTCTCGGGCATTTTTACCTGATTCCACTGGGTCTTCGGTCGTGGCTCTGCCCGGGAGTCCTTCTTCGATCACTCTGAAGTCCGCTCCAAGCTCCTTTGCCAGCATCCCTGTCCAACGTTCATCATATGGGAGCCTGTCCCCGCTGCGGTTATCATAGCCCCATGTGTTTGTGTCGCCAAAGCAAACCACTGTATACATATTTATACCTCCATTTTGCAGCAGACCGCCACAGATGTTCTCCGTGGCGGTCTTGTGCCGAAGTCACAGTTTGTAGAGTTTTGCCGCATTATTCCAGAGTATATTCTCTTTCTCCTTGTCTGAAATATCCGTGTTGAGAATATCGCTGGGAAGTGTTCCCTCACCGCCATATAGGATCTTTTCCGAGCTGAGATACTTGCAGGCGTGCTCGATCCAATCCTTGACCTTTACCTGCGGGAACTGGTTTTCCGCATAATACTGAAGCCATGCAGTATCCAGATAAGCATTCTCAAACCTCATGCAAATGCTCAGACACTGGAAATATGTATCTCCGCCCATGTGCGCCATGATAAGCTTCAGCTTGGGATACTTTTCGAGCACGGTGCAAAACTGCACCGGGAAGCCAAGCGTGGAACACTTGCAGGGGGCTGCCCCGACCTGTGAGGGATGGACAAGACTGCTGCGCTGGAACCCAACATGGAGCAGCACAGGAATATCAAGCGCAAGGCAGGTCTCATAGACAGGATTGATTGCATCGTCATCAAGCATGAAATGCTCAGCATACGGATAGAGCTTTATTCCCCTGATCCAGCCGCCTTTCACGCCCTCCTCCAGCTTCTTCAGCGACGGGTACATATCCCTTACGTTTACATAACCAAGCCCGAAAAACTTATCCGGTTCATTCTGTACCACTTTCTTCATCTCGGCATTCTCTTTTTCCGAGATCGCAATGATAGCCGTTTTATCAATAGCATTTTCCTGCATATATTGATAGATCGTTTTATCATCGTAATAATCCACATCATCCATGGACCAAACATGCATATGGCTGTCAACAATCATAGTGAATACTCCTTTCAGTCTTTGATACCGGGGCTGATCTGCCCTCGGTATCTGTCCCTATATCAGTCGTAGAGGCACTGTGCGATTTCAGGATCATCAATGTTCTGCGCATTGTAGAAATAGTAAGTGGCATTGATGGATGCAGGAATATCTTCTCCGTTCAGATAGTCAACTGCATATTTGACAATATCGTATCCCTGAGAATACGGTGCCTGCGTAATACTGCCGAAGATCGTGCCTGCTCTCACGGCATCAGTCTGCTGTTTGCCAGAGTCGTAGCCAATGACTTTGATTTTTCCTGCAACGCCCAACTCAGAGACGGCATTGAGTATTCCGTTGATAACATTGTCACACGTGCCGTAAATAACTGCAGCATCGGGATAGGTGGTCATCATGCTCTTGGCGATTTCAGTCACTACTGCGGCATCGTTGGAGTACTGCACATCCAGGATCTCCATATTGGGATAGAGTTCACCGAGTGCGTCAATAAAGCCGTTTGTCCGTTCAACACCGTTTTTGCTGGTCTGGTCATGCCCGATAACAAGCACACCGCCTTCACCACCGCAGCCCTCGCCGATTTTCTCTGCCAGTGTACGGGTTGCCTCAATATCATTGGTTGCAAGAGTTGTGACGGGGATGTCGCTGTTGACACCGTTATCATAGCAGAAAATCGGTATGCCGGCATCCTTGGCCTTCTGCATTGTTGCGACTACCGCTTCCTGATCGATCGCACCGATGCATATCGCATCCGGCTTTGCTGCAACTGCGGTCGCAAACATATCGAGCTGTGCCGCCGCATCTCCCGAGACTGCCGGGGCATCATAAGTAAGATTCACGCCCAGATCCTTCGCTGCCGCTTCACAGCCAAGTTTGAGCGTACGGTGATACTGGTGGACTGCCGACTTGTCGCACACCCAGATGTTGTATGCGCCAGTAGTGTTCGCTGCTTTGTTTTCGGCTGCCGCAGTGCTCTCCGCCGCTGGGGCTGTCTGCTGACCGCAAGCGCACAAAACAAGGATCATGCACAAGGTCATAATCAACGCAATAACTTTTCTCATTTGAATTCCTCCTGTTTTTTGTTTTATTTCGCAGTGTATGCTTCCACTGCAGATCACATTTTATATATGGCCGAATTCCAAATCTATTTCCTTGGATCAATTTGGCCATCCATACTATTTCTACTTTGAGGGACAGTAGTATCCCATATAATATATGCCGGGATTGTGAATCATGTATATCTTGCCTGTATATCATGCTTTGGTTCATGTCAATATTAACTCATAAGGCCCGATATAACAACCGTTTTTTCTGTATTGTAGGTATAATTTTCTGAACAAGGCACTTGACTTTGCACCGCATATATATTATGCTGTGCACAGATTGGAGGACTGATGCATTTGCCAGAGCATGAAAAAAATATTCCGCTCAAATATCTTGCTTCCGTTGCCGGCGGCAGCAAAAGGCTCGTCCGGTGCCGCCATTTCAATCAAAACAGCGATATATGGATACTTGACGAACACGCACATAATTTTGTTGAACTTATTTACTTTCTCAACGGTGAAGCTCAAGTGGAAACATCTCAAGGAAAAACAAATTTGACACTCTATGATGTGCTCATACACCCTTCAAACGTCAAACACCATGAATTTGTTGACCTGCACATGCGGCAGGAAATAATCAACCTTGGCGTTGAGGTCGAGTCCGATTTCGATATGGGTGATTCTTTTGTTCTGAAAGATAATACCGGCAACATCCGGCGCATCTTTCGTATGCTTGACTATCATTTCAACGCTTCTGATCTGATGCATGAGGAGCTGGAGGATCAACTTCTGTGCCTGCTGTTCGTCTATCTTCAGAAAAGTGCACATGAACAGATCTGCTCGGAGTATAGCATCATTGACCGTGTGGTGGAGTATGTACAGGAGAACTACCGCAGCTCGCTGAGTGTCAAAGAACTGGCTGATTACGCACACGTCAGCGAGTCCTATCTTTCAAGGCTGATGTCATTCCATATTGGTATTCCGCCCATGAAGTATGTCAACACCATACGCATTGAAAATGCCAAACAAGCGCTCAAGTCTGACACACCGATCGCACAGATAGCCGCATTGGTCGGTTTTATGGAGCAAAAATACTTCAGTACGGTCTTCAAGCGTGAGACTGGGCTGACTCCGTCCGAGTATAGAAGCCGCATTCACACAGCCGACTGAATGCTTCTACAAATATGCAAAAGGGTTGTCTCACGAAAATCCGGCCCTCCCCCAAAAAACAAAGGCCCGGCTCTTATACTATTTCTTTAGGGTCTATCTGAAAACCGGAAATATGACCAACAGCGAGGGATTTTTCGTCT
>URHI01000086.1 GCA_900547565.1 uncultured Eubacteriales bacterium
CTTTCATTGTGGATCGGCGACAAACCGCCGTTCCGCCGTCTGCGCACTCACTGCTGGCTACGCCGTACGGTAACTGTTTTTCTAGCGGCGGTGATGCTTTACTGCGCGGTAGTGCTTGGACTGATAGTATCCGGCATGACTGCAACGCCTCCGCAAAACGCCGATTATATTATTGTTCTCGGAGCCAAAGTCAACGGTGAACGTCCGTCGCTGGCGTTGCACTGGCGCATACAGCGCGCATACGAATATCTGTCGCAGAATCCCGGAACACTGGCAATACTGTCCGGCGGGAAGGGCCAGGGCGAAAGCATAAGCGAGGCAGAATCCATGTACCGTGAGCTGACCGCGCTCGGCATTGCCCCATCCCGCCTGATACTTGAGGACAAGTCCACCTCCACCGAAGAAAACATACGTTACAGCTATGCCAAAATGCCGGAGGGAGAGTACCGTGTCGGTATTGTGACCAACAACTTTCATGTATGGCGGGCACTGCGCGTGGCTGATAAGGTCGGCGGACAGGAGCTGTATGGCATCCCTGCCGCCTATCCAAATATTCTGATAGTCAACTACGTTGTGCGTGAAATTATTACAATAACATTCTACCTGCTGACAGGAAAGATCTGAGGAAATACACTGCCATGAAATTACAGAGAAATTATCCCATCGTCACCGTCACCGCCAAGGGTGAAGCCGCCGCAAGAGGCGGGCACCCGTGGGTGTACGGTGAGGAAATCATAAACACCGTCGGCGAGCCGGAAAACGGAGGCATGGTCGACGTGGTGTCCGCACGCGGCGCCTACCTCGGCACCGGCCTTTTCAGCGCGGCAAGCAAGATACGCGTGCGCATACTGTCGCGCAACGGCAACGACCGCTTTGATGACGCCTTCTGGAAACGCAGACTGCGCTATGCGGTGGACTACCGGCGCACCGTAATGCGCCGGGATTTTAATGCCTGCCGCCTTGTGTTCGGTGAGTCGGACGGTCTTCCGGGACTGACGGTAGACCGCTATTCGGAAATACTCGTGGCTCAGTTTTTGTCTTACGGCCTTGACGCGCGACGCGAAATGCTGATGCGGGCGCTGGTCGATATACTTGAGAAGGACGGAGATGTCATACGCGGAGTGTATGAGCGCAGCGATGTGGCACTGCGTGCCAAGGAAGGGCTTGAAATGCGAACCGGCTGGATAGACATCGGCCGCCCGCTGCCCGATTCAACGCTGGTTGACATACGCGAGAATGGTATACTTTACACCGTGGACGTAGAACACGGCCAGAAGACCGGTTTTTTCCTTGATCAGAAATACAACCGGCGCGCAGTTGCACGGCTTACAGCCGGCATGCGGGTGCTTGACTGCTTTACTCATACCGGTTCCTTTGCGCTGAACGCTGCGGCAGGCGGCGCAGAACACGTAACAGCAGTGGATATTTCGGAGGCTGCAGTTGAGCTGGCACGACAGAACGCCCGGCGCAACGGGCTTGAGGACCGCATGGATTTTGTCTGCGCCGATGTTTTTGAGCTGCTGACCTCGCTTTCCGAAGCGCATCAACACCCATATGACATGATCATTCTCGATCCGCCCGCCTTCACCAAAAGCCGCAAGACCGTCGATTCCGCCCAGCGCGGGTATTATGAGATCAATCGCCGGGCAATGCGCCTGCTCCCGCGCGGCGGTTATCTTGCGACGGCGTCCTGCTCGCATTTTATGGACAATGCGCTGTTTGAAAAAATGCTTCGCCGCGCCGCGGCCGACGCGCAGGCAGAGCTGCGGCAGGTTGAGGTGCGTCAGCAATCGCCGGATCATCCCACGCTGTGGAATGTACCCGAAACGGCATATCTTAAGTTTTACATTTTCCAGATCGTCTGATCTACAGCGTATGAATAATCATCGGGGATGCCGCAATGCGGCGTCCCCGATACTAAATATTATTATATTTTTAAAAATCCGCAATGATCAAAGTACATCATGCAGCGGCCGCGTTGCGTACTTGCCGCGCGTAAAGTCAGGAATCGCCTGAGGCGCGCCGCCATTGGCAATCGAGCGCTCGCTGAGATACGTTATGCTCATCCAGGAAGCCATGTCATAGACGTCAATAGGCATCTCTCCGCCCGACCGCAGTGCTTCAAAGAAGGCGCGGAACTCAACACCGTCCATGCCGCCGTGCCCCGACTTAAGCCCCTGCTCGGTCATACGGCGCCACTCCTGCGGCAGATATTTTTCCTCATACTCGCGGGCGTTATTCTGGTATGTGGTGTAGTTGCGCAGTGTGTCGAACCATTCCTCCATGCCGTCAAAATACACCATATTATTGCCCATTTCGTACATCCCGCGCGTTCCGCGGACCGTAAACTCACGGTTGTAAAACCGCGGCAGTGACGCATCGAGCCGCAGTGTAATGGTTTCGCCGCCCTCGCAGGTGATCAGCGTCGTAACTATATCACCCTGCTTTATCTCCTCGCCGATTCGGTGAGGATTTATTGTGTCCCGGTGCCTGTCCACGTAATCGGCAAAGCCGCACGCAGCCGATGCCACCGACACCAGCGACACCATGCGGTTTCCGCGGTTGATGCCGAGCAGCCGGGCTATCGGCCCCAGCTCGTGTGTCGGGTAATTCTCGCAGTTGTGATTGAGATAGAAGCCGAGTCTGTAGTGATGCCGCTCCTCACTTCCGAGTATCTCGCTGCGCAGATCATGCGCATATGCGCCCGAGCAGTGAACTATACGCCCGAACAGGCCGGCCCGCGCCATTGCCGTGGCCAACAGCTCACTCTTGTTGAAGCAACAGTTTTCCATAAGCATAATGCGGGTCCCGGTGCGCTCGTATGTATCGACCAGCCGCCAGCAGTCGGCCTCGCAATAAGCACCGCCGACCTCAACCGCCGGAACAATGCCGTGCTCCATGCACCACACGGCCATATCAACATGACATTCCCAGCCGGTTGCTATAAGCGCCGCGTCGGCATGAGAATCCGTAAGCACCTGACGGTAATCGTCTCCGCACACCGGCGTGTGCCCGGCCTCCTCGGCTACGGCACGTGCACGCTCGACACGGTCAGGCAAAATATCGCACAGTCCGACGATCTCCACGCCTTCAACAGGCATAACGGCCTTGCCCATAAGTCCGAAGCCGCGCGCCCCGAGTCCGATAACCGCAAATCTTACATTGTTCATAATTCGGAACCTTTCTGAAATCAGAAATTAATGACACCAAGATGCTCAAGCAATATCTTGACGCCTATCAGTATCAGTATGATACCTCCGGCGACTGTGGCCTTATTTTTGAATTTGCTGCCGCACTTGTTGCCGATGATGACGCCGCCGATGCAGATCACAAATGTTGTAAGCCCGATAATCGCGATTGACAGCCAGATACTGGTGTCCGGCTCCATGGCAATGACTATACCGGTAGCCAGAGCGTCAATGCTGGTGGCAATGGCCATGACAAACAGTTCCCGCACGTCAAACCGCCCGCAATCCGAGCACTCGTCGTCGCCGCCGCGTATGACATCGACGATCATTTTGCCGCCGATGAACAAAAGCAGTGCAAACGCGACCCAATGGTCATATTTCTCTATCAGTTGCTGGAACTGACTGCCCAGCAGCCACCCGATAAGCGGCATCAGCGCCTGAAATCCGCCGAAAAATGCCGCGATGACCAAGGCCTGCTTATAGTTGATTCTTTTCATGCCCAGTCCCTTGCATATGGACACCGCAAACGCGTCCATGGAAAGGGCAATTCCAAGACCCAGTATTTCGATAATACCCATGAATGAAGCCTTCCTTTTTGCAATATAAGTTATCCATACATGAGTCTTGTTTATTAAGGCAAACCAGGCAGAACGCCGGTATGTTGACTTGCCGCATACGCCCGACAACCGTCACAGGCGCACGCTAACTACTCCCTCAATATGCCCGTTTATTATACCAATTATATGTGCATTTGTCAACCGTTATTTTATAAACAGCTGCATCAGAAATCCTACCGCAAACGCAGTTGCCGACGCGCCGAGTGCCACCACGATCAGCGACCGTCCGAAAAACGCCAGCACAACAGCCGCTACAAAGCCCGCGGGCGCCGTCACAACGCTGCCGGTTGAGCTGAAGACCGACGGCAGCACCATTGCCGACAGCACGGCATATGGAAGATAAAACAGCATGCTGCGCAGGTATGCCGAGCGTATTGTGCGCCGGAAGGCCACCAACGGCAGTGCGCGTATGAGGTATGTTACACCCGCCATGACCAAAAGGTAACCGCATATCATAAGTGTATCAGTCATGGTGCACCTCCGCCTCACGGCTGTCGGCAGAGTCCGTCGACCGGTTGCTCACATATTCCCCGGATCCATCACCCTCGCCGGCAACGGGAAACAGCAGTGCTGCCAGAGCCGACGCGGCTATGGCGCATATAATTATGCTGAAGCCGGGCGTTATGAAGTCAAACAGCGGCACAAAAGCTATAATGCACGAAAGTGCCGCAGCGCACAGGGCGGCGACCGCCGTCCCGCGGTCGCGCTTTGCGGGCGGAATGACAATGGCTACAAACATGCCGAAAATGGCTATACCCAACGCATTTTTCAGCGACGAGGGCAAAATATTTCCGGCAACGGCGCCAAGCAGCGTGCCCAGCGACCAGCTGACATACGGAAAGCTGATCAGCCCATACATATATCTTGCCCCGACTGTCCCCGGCTTTGAAGCCGCCACGGCATAAATCTCGTCCGTGATGCCGAAGCCGACCAAGGCACGTCGGATTCCGTTCATACTGCTGTCAAAATGCTGTGTCAGCGATATGCTCATGAGAGAGTAACGCAGGTTTATGGTAAGCTGGGTCAGCGCCATTTCAATAAGTCCGCCGCCCGCTGCCATGACGGCAACCCCGGCGACCTGTCCCGCCGATGTCATATTAGTCAGTGAAATAATCACTGCCACCAGCGCCGGTATGCCGTCAGCCACAGCCGAAACGCCAAAGCCGAACGCCACCGACAAATATCCGAGCCCTATGGGCGTGCTGTCGCGCAGGCCCTGTAAAAAACCGTATTCGCTTTTTTGCGCGATACCGCTGTGACGCATTATTGTGTTTCCTTTGCAACATGTAATAACAAATTATTATTTTATCGTCTGCGCGAGGCTTTGTCAAGTGGCCAACGCGCGTATCGTCAAAGGTACTAATATTTTGTGAATTTTTGGTGACAAATTCGTGATAATGACCTTTTTTCGCGGTTGACTTATCATCGGTTTTATGTTAAAATAACGTAACTTTCATGCCAGGTAAAAACAGCATAAATACACGGAGGACAGTATGGAAACTCTGATCAACAGGCAGCTCAAGCCTGAGATGACAGCCAGACTGAATGCTGCCGCTGACGCGGACGGTCCCATTTTATTCACTATTGTCGGAGATATCTCCGACAAGGCGCACTATTCCCACGTGGCTTTGGCAGTATGTGCCCAAAGCTTTTTCACCTACAGCTTCGACACCGACGAGAGAAGCTGTTCTTATCGCATTGCAGATGTCGAGGAAATTTACAATAAGCGCATGTACGGTAACGGAGTCATGCGTGTCCGCTTCAACGGGGGCGAAATAAAGGATGTGTACCGCTTTACATTTGCGGTCGCTTCTCTTTGTGACGCCGCCGTTTACTTCGTTAAGGCAATAAAGGGCGGCACGCCGCTCGAGGAGGCTCTCGGAAGTATTGAAGCGACGTACGAAAAGCAGCTGTCGATCTGCCCCAAGTGCGGGCGTACGCTGTCAGCACCCGGGGTCAAGTGCATCAACTGCGAAAGCAAGCGCAAAATCATTGCCCGGCTTGCCAAATACCTCAAGCCTGAAATGACTGTTCTGATAATTTCGGTTATCATTTCGGTCATCACCACATCGTTGGCACTCGTTCCGCCGTTCCTGACCCGGACGCTGGTCGATGACATTCTCGTTGCCGGGAACCGCGCCCTGACGCCCATAAAGCTGTTCGGCATCTGGGACTTCAATGTTCAGAACAGCCTTATACTTATAGGCATAATGCTGGCTGTGATATACATAGTCCGGTACGGACTCGGTGCCGTGCGCGGATATTTTCTGCGCAAAGCAGGCGACCGCATCGTCAAATCGCTACGCGATGACGTTTATGAACACGCCCAGCACCTGCCCATGCGCTTTTATGACAAAACCTCAACAGGCTCGGTCATAAACCGTATTTCCGGCGACAGCGCCACGCTTCAATCCTTTATGCTGCGTATCACGCAGGAGGTTGTGGTTCAGTTCTTCAAAATGGTGGGTATTATTCTCATCATGCTGATCATGAACTGGCGCTTGGCGATCTACTCGCTGATACCGGTTCCCTTTGTCGCCATCGGTGCACGGATCTTCTCAAAGAAAATCGCCCCGTTTTACCGCCGCATCTGGCGGCGCTGGGCGGCGGTGTCGTCGGTGCTGACCGACACAATTCCCGGTATACGAGTCATCAAGTCGTTCACGAACGAGAAAAATGCCACGGATATGTTTGAGCAGAAAAACGAGGAGTGGTATGAAACCGACATAAAGGCCGGCAAAATTCTCAACATTTATCCCGCTGTAGTCAACTGCTTTGTCAGCTTCGGCTCGGTGGTTATATGGATGCTGGGCGGCATGGCCGTTATCGGCGCGACAAATGCGTCGGGAGAATTGTCGGTCGGACTTCTTGTGTCTTTCATATCCTATGCCTCAATGTTTTACGAGCCGGTGAACTTTTTTGCCAACCTCAACGACTCGTATCAGCACGCGCTGTCCTCTGCCGAGCGTATTTTCGACATTCTTGATGCTGAGCCGGAGCACAACTTCGGCAAGGGCAACACACTGCCCGAGGTCAAGGGAAAAATCGAATTCCGCAACGTATCGTTTTCGTTCGACCGCACCAAAAAGGTGCTCAAAAACATCAATCTCAAGATCGAACCGGGCGATATCGTCGGCATAGTTGGCACGACGGGGTCGGGTAAATCGACACTGGTCAACCTGTTTCTGCGGTATTACGACCACTATGAGGGTAAAATATTGCTTGACGGTGTCAATATACGCAAAATCGATATGGAATTTTTCCGTTCCAGCATAGGCTTTGTACAGCAGGAGCCGATGATGTTCCACGACACGATCTTCAACAACATTGCTTACGGCGACAAGAAATATTCGGTCGATGACGTCATACGCGCTGCAGATATTGCCAACGCGCATGAATTCATTGTCCGCCAGCCTGACGGCTACGACTCGGTGCTCGGCGAACGCGGTGTCGGTCTTTCTGGCGGTGAGCGTCAGCGTATCTCAATTGCCCGCGCGGTGCTCAAAAATCCGTCTATCCTTGTGTTCGACGAGGCCACCGCATCGGTTGACTCCGAGACAGAGCACCTTATTCAGGAGGCTATTGAGCGGCTGATAAGCGGACGCACCACTATTATGATAGCGCACCGTCTGTCCACACTGTCCAAGGCCAACAAGATCGTCGTGGTCGACAACGGTGAGATCATCGAATGCGGAACGCCCGCCGAGCTTATGGCCATGAAAGGCAAATATTACCGACTTGTGCAGATTCAGACCATGTCCGACAAGGTTGCAAAGGATAAGGAAAAGGAGAGATTTGACTGATGGCACGCATTTATGTTGATAAGTCCACAGGCCGCATAGAGCGAACCGATCTTTATCTGGTCAAGCTGACAATGAATGACGGCCGGGTATTCGAAAATCTCGAGCCGCGTCGGCTGTTTCCGCTGACCGACACCGGGCGGTATGTTTCACTGCTGGACTCCAAAGAAAAAGAGATAGCCATGGTCAAAGAGCTGTCTGACCTTGACGACGACTCACGCGCCGCGCTTGAGCAGTGCTTCTCCGAATATTATCTCATTCCGCACATCACGCAGGTGCTGAGTGTGGAGGACAAATTCGGGGCATTATCCTTCCGCGTTATGACCGATCGTGGGGAGATAAAATTCCGCATACGCAATCGCCACAGCGATATCAAAATGCTGTACGGCACCTCGCGCGTGCTTATACGTGACTCGGACGACAACCGTTATGAAATTCCCTGTTATGATGAGCTTGACAGTCACTCAAAGAGATTGCTGTTCAGTTATGTGTAAAGGCAGGTATTTCGGCTTTGGTTTTTAGACTATGGGAATACCGTTTTGGGGAATTTAGGGAAGGATAAATAGATACTTTTCCAAGGAACTACAGAAATATCGTCTTTCAGGACGATGAGAAGTGACCATTTTCTGCTACGCGGCAGAAAATGGTCGAAAAGAACGCG
>URHI01000087.1 GCA_900547565.1 uncultured Eubacteriales bacterium
GCCTCGACTATTCTGCCGTTCGCACCAGTGGGGGTTGCGTCGGCGGGGTCAACACCGTTCTTGGCGGCATATGCGCGCGCTCTGGGAGATACGCGGAGTATGCCGTCCTTGTCGGCAGCAATATCGGATGCGGTTGCCGTAGTGGCGACAGCAGCAACAGGAGCTGAAGCAACGGGCTCAGCGGAGTCTGCGGAGGGGGCGACAGCAGCTTCAGCAGCCGGAGCCGCAGAACCTGCGGGACGCAGAGCGGACACATCATCGCCCGGATTACCCACAGCGCAGACGTTCACCAGCACCGGCACCTCGTCTCCGTCGCTGTAAAAGCATTCGAGAAGTGTTCCCTCCTCGGTGGACTCGCATTCAAACGAGGCCTTGTCTGTTTCGTAGTCGAACAGTATGTCGCCCACTGCGACCTTGTCGCCGGGCTTCTTTTTCCATTTACCTATGATGCAGGACTCGACGGTAATACCCGCCTTGGGCATCACAACAGCCTTTGCCATGTTTTGGTTTCCTTTCTTATATTATAATTAATTAAAATTTGCCAACAGGTAGTTTTCCGCTTCGTGGCACCACAGGCCGTTGTTGGCTTCTGTAATGTCGGCCAGGCGCAAGAAGCGCGGGTCGGTCTGTCCAAGCTTGCGGAAATCGGAGATCGCTGTGAGCGGCAGAGTTATGCCGGTGTATATCAGCTTTTTACCTCCGGGAATGTGACTGAGATTGAGTGTTGTCTCGGGGACGCAGTCGAGACCGCCGATGTGCGTAACGAGTATAGCAGGGTCTATTCTGCCGTCGCCCATCATGGCCAGTACTTCCTTCATATCACTGCTGTTACCGCCGGTCGTGCCGCAGATGTGCGTGCGCGAATAGTGCACGTTGAAGAAATTCAGTCTTGCACGAAACTCGGTGTCAGCCGGTCCGGCAAAGAAGTTAAGGCAACCGTCAACGGCCAGCAGTCTGTCGGCCTGCTCGACAACAGGCGTTACCGGAGCGAACACGACAATGTCATCAAAGCCGTGACCGTCCGAGAACGCTCTCAGCTCGGCATCGGAGTCCTCATATTTTGAGGTGTTCATGTACCTCAGCTCTACGCCGCGAGCGGCCGCATATTCGGTGGAAAGGATACGTCCGGCCCGCTCAAGTCTTGCGTCATCAATATCGGTGACAACCAGCTTGGCCGGTCGGCGGTCGCAATTGAGCAGATAGGAAATCGCCGCCAGCCCCATGGGGCCGACTCCGGCGAGCAGTGCCATACAGCCGCCCTCTCTGATGCCCATCTCGTGGACATATTCACCCTGCTTTGTATGGTACATGGCATGAAATGTTCCCGCTACGCACGACATGGGCTCTGACAGCGAACCGCCGAAAAAGCTGTCGCCGTTATAGACGAACATGCAGTCGGTCAGCATGACCTCAACGGGAATGATTATGTAGGTTGCGTCACCGCCGAAGTGCGGAAAGGAGTAGCCCGCCGCGGCCAGACTGCCCTTGTAATTCATAGCAGGCTGGACGGTGAATTTCTGTCCTGCCTTGAATTTGTCAGCCCAGCGGCTTCCCACCTTTATTATCTCGCCGCAGAACTCATGACCGATAACCACGGGGTTCTCGGCAATGTCGTCCGGGACACGCTTGTGCTCGGTGCCCAGTTTAGCGGCCTTGTAAGATGAAAGGCAGAGTGAATCGGTGATGACACGGGCAAGTATTTCGTCCTCGCCCGGCTCCGGGAGCTCAAATTCGTCAATGCGCAGGTCATTGACGCCATGCAGTCTTACTGCTTTTGTTTTCATTAATATATATACCTCCTGACAGTATCGTATTATTTTCGTTCGCGCTCGACCAGCCGCCATGTTTCGGCCACAAGGTGAGAAAACATAGGATCAGCCAGCTGACGGCAAATAAAGCTCTGGCGCGGCTGATTGATATCCTCGCCTGATATTTGCGTAAAGCCGAAATGACGGCACAGCTCCATAAGCCGCTCAAGCTGTTCGCATGTGTTGCGCGACGGCATAAATGTAATGCCGCTCACACCGCTGTCACGCAGATAAGTCAGCAGCTCCTCAAGATAGCCGTCCTCAAAATGCTCGGCCCGCTTGTCACCCGTGGGAGAGTCGGCCACATCTCCGAGATAGGCGTAGCACAGTATGGCTCCAACCTCGTCGGCCAGACTGACAACCTCAGGCAACGTCATCAGCTCGTCGGTCGCAGGAATATACGTACGTGCGTTGAGAGATGATTTAAGCACGCCCAGCACGTCATATTCAAAGCAAAGCGGATCGTACTGTCCCAGCCATTCGCGCTGTCTTGCCGACAGTGCGATACCAAGTCTGTCGCTCAGAAACGCCGGTACGTTTTCCATGCCGACTGCCTCTGTTATGCGCCGCGCCAGCGCCGCCAGCAAATGGCGCTCGGTCACACTGCCACCGTCACTGAACATGGACAACGGAAGTACGTCATGTTCAAAATCGAGCTGTATCCCGGACGGCGCAACGATTTTGTTTATGCGTCCGACCATAAGCCTGTTGCGGTCATTGCGCCGCTCACGCAGCGGGGCAAATACCTGCTGCAACCTACCAAATCCCGTAGCCGGTACGCTGTGTATAGTCATGTATGCCACTCCCGGCTGGTCGGGGCTGTTCAGCTTGCGGTCGGCGAAAGGCGTACCAGCCATGCTGACCCGGCACTCAAGTCCGCAGGTCGTGCCGACGCCCGCAATATCCCCCGCGGCGCGGAACTCGTCTCCTCCGCCGATGCTGTCGTGATCCATAATACCGGCGGTAGGCAGTCCTGCTGCCCGCGCAAACCAAACCGCCGCAGTTGGCGTATACGGTGAGAACGAATATGTCGTATGTATGTGATTATTTGCGTACTCGCGCAACACCTCCGGACGCGACTCGTGCGTCACAAGATATTTCAGGTTATCCAGCCGCTCACCGGCTGACGGCGCCGAAAGCAGCCTGAGTATTTCTGTCTTTTGCATATATCACACTTTCTGCCGGTAGCTCTCGGCCTCCCAGTGAACCAAAAAGTCCACAAGTTCGTCCGACAAATGCGCCGCTCCGCCGAACGAGCGCGCATACACCGCGATTTTCATGGAATCCGCCGTCAGAAGCATGGCGTTGCGTGCAGACTTAGCGTCTTTTCCGAATGTATAAAAGCCCACTCCGCGTACTATGACCACTTTGGCCACAATGCCGCTAACCTTGTCGACATCGTCTATAAACTGTGCCGCATCGCCGCAATAAACCACCTGGTCGGGGTCAAAGGGCGTCATCATATCACGTGCGGCCTCGCGGTCTGCGGCAAACTCAGCCGACGAACGCCCGCCGATGAAATGCCAGCAGTCAAATCCGCCCAGGCGTGCGAGCCGCTCTCCGTAGCCGGGGTCCGGCGCGTCGGTGACAACGTCTGGCTGCTGTCTGACGCGTGCGCTCAGCCGACTCATCATATCGTCGAGCAGTGCGGCAAGCTGCTCTGCACTGTCGGCAGCGAAGAACACGCCGTGGTTTTCGAGCAGGACCACATTTATTTCTTTCTGAGACGATCTGAAACGGTCATTCATCAGCATTGCCAGTATATATCCGGGACGGCAGGCAGGGATCCACACCACATCCTCACCGAATATTTCGCGCGCCAGCGCTTGCCCGCCACGTGAGCAGGTCAGTCCGTTGACCAGCGCAGGGTGCAGATGAAGTACATATTTCTGAGGGAAAATGGCGTGTAGCAGTGTTTCAACGCTGGGACGCTTGTTTTGCTCGCCGGGGCATCTCGCCGCCATAATATCGGTCAGAAACGCCGCCTCGCGCTCGCGGTCGGTATCGGGATATTTGCGCGTCAATATGCTTCTCAGTGCGGCAAGATCCATACGTGCAAAGCTGTCCGGTCCGGCGTCCTTGAGCGCAGTTCCCGAGCACTTCACATACATCACATCTCCGTCCTTGGCTGAGGTGTTACCGCCCCCGGCATTGACCAGTGCAGCATCCGCGCCGTATTTTCTTGAATAATCTATAAGTACATCAATAGCCTTCATATTTCTCCTCCGATAATATTTCAATGTCATCCTTACCCGGCTATCACCAGCCGCACACCGGCCTCATTAAGCCTGTCGCGCCAGTCGTCTCCCGGGTCACGGTCGGTCACCAGTGTGTCCAGCTCGTCGAGCCTGCCCACACTGACAAACGATGTCTTGCCGAACTTATCTCCGTCCACCGCAAGTATAATTTTTTTTGCCGATGTCATCATGGCACGCTTAAGCAGGGCATTTTCTTCACGCGAATCAGTGTAGCCCGACTCAAGGTCAAGCCCCTCACACGAAATAATTGTATAATTCACATGATATGCGCTGACCATGCTCTCCGCTCGGTGCCCTGTAAATGCCAGTGCATACGGCTTAAGCTGTCCACCCGTACAATGAATATTCCACCCCTGCACGTCTCCGGCCAGTTCCAACACGATCTCAATGGAATTTGTAATGAGCGTGATGTTGCGCCGCACCTTGAGTGCACGGGCAATATACATAGACGTAGTCGACTCATCCAGCATGACATAGTCACCGTCGCTCACCATTTGAGCCACCGCACCGGCAATTCTCTCTTTGGCCTCGACATTCGTACGCTTACGCACCTCGTACGGCAGCTCGCGGCTGTCCTCATTATATACAGCGCCGCCGTATGTACGTGTGGCATATCCCTCCTGCTCGAGACGCTCCATATCGCGCCGGATAGTTTCCTCGGATACTCCGAATTTGGCGCTCATGTCCGAAACCAGTACACGTTTTTCGTTCTTCAGCTGGTTGAGTATCATTGATCTGCGCTCTATAGCAAGCATTTTACGCCTTCCTTTCTTCCGGTATGTTCATCCGTATAATATTATATATCATACAATGCCTGTTGTCAACACAATTTCACATATTTTCATCACAAATTCACGCCAAGTATGTGGTATTGTGTGGTATTTGTTTGGAAGTTTTGACGAAAGCCACATTCCTGCCCGAATATCCTGTATTTCGCCGCTATTGTGCACTACGCACAGAAAACGTGCCGGATTTGCGATCTGTTTGTGATAAATACTTGACAATCAGGCCGTGTTGTGCTATCATAGTAACATATTCAGATTGATTTTTTGCCGCTATGCGGCAGGAGGTTGTTTTATGAAGAAAAAAATCACATGCTTACTGCTTGCTCTGCTGACCATGGTGCTTATGTTACCTGTCGGGGTTATATCGGTATCCGCCGCGCCCGCCGAGCTTGAAGTCAAATGGAATTCCGGCTATGTCGGTCACAGCACCAATGCAAACTTCAAGAACCAACTGTCCGGTGCGTCTGCCGGCTGGCGCTACACCGATATTATCATAGTAGAAAAAGCCGGGACACGTATCAGCTTTTCCATGAACGGCACCTACCCCTCCAATGCCGTTTGGGTGTTCTCAACATGGAAACAATCCGGCGACAACTGGGTGCTCGATCTCGACGGAGCCAACGTTGAGGGAACTGCGTCCTACGAATACATAGGTCAGACCAAATCATCTTCCGGCGGCATGGACTATGAGTTCATCACCGACCATGACAATCAGGCAATACGTATCTGCATACAGTATAAGGAATCCACCGGAATTCCCAAGATATACTCCGAGCCTACAACTGCTCCCAGCACACTTGCTCAGCTCGCCGCACTGGATTTTACCGCAACTTTCAATTCAAACGGCACTATTGACGGACTGCGCTGGTTCTGCGGCTACGCAAGCTCTGAGACGAATACCAACGGTTCCGCCCGTGAGGTAAAGCTGTATTCCTCTTCAGGCTCAAACAGCTACGCCTTTTCAAACCTTATCCGCGTTCCCAAGAAAGGCACAAAGATCAGTTTCACCATAAGCACTTCGTCGAATTCGCAATACAACGCCTTCACTCGTTATAAGCTGGTAGGCTCACACTACGAATACGATGCCGGCTTCAATGCCACCGATTCGCTTATCGTCTCGGGAACCACCTTCAGCTATGTGACAAGCGAGGACAACGAGGTCATAAGACTGTGTTGCCGTCCCAAAGTGGGATACACCACGGTTTACATCGATCCGCCCACTACCGTAACCTGGAAGGAAACCAACGAGGCCGGCACGCTCACGCTCCGCACCACTCAGAAAACCGAGTGGCCTGACCCCGAGCTGTTGAGCCTTGTGACCGGTGCACCGCTGATCGGCACACCCGTAAGCGGTCTTAAGTGGAATCACGGCTATATAGGCTCGCAGTATCACGACTCTGCAAAATATACCATTACCTCGCCTTCAAATGTTTATTATTACTATTCCGACGTGTTCACCGTTCCCAAGGCCGGCACCACCGTCATGTTTTTTGACCACACATTCAACGACTTTGACGGCGGCAAATATGCGTCAACCAGCGCGCTCGCCGTGTCACACTGGAAAAAGTCAGGCAGCAACTGGATATTCGACAAGAGCCGGGAATATCTGACCGGCTGTGACGTGTATAACATCGAGCTGACATCAAAATATCGCTCATATGCATATACCACCACGGAAGACAACGAAACCCTCCGTCTGTGCCTTAGGTATGCCCCTATGTACGCATCCGAGCAGGCGCTCATTCCGGACGTTTATCTGATAGAATCGACCGACTTCGCCGCTCTCACCACTGCGACTGACGGTAAGCTGTCAGAACAGTCATATACCGATATGTCGGGCAGCAAAGTAAGCTACGGCATCTATCTTCCGAAGGACTACAGTGCCGAAAAGCAGTATACGCTGGTATTCGACACATCCGCTGACGGTGCGGTTGCCAACTCGCTCGTATCACGCGGATATACCGGTATGGTGCTGACCTGCACCGATACACTCGACCGGGCACTGCGTGTGCTTGATGAGGTGTGTGAGCACTATCCGGTCAAGGTATCCGACCTGCTGTTTGTCGGAGATGAAAAGCTGGCCTCTCATGCCGCGGCGTTTGAAAACATAAGGCTGTGCCAGTCAATGCTACTGACATCCGGCACTGCTCCCAAGGTAACATACACCACAATAAAAGCGCTTTCGTCATTCGCATCCGCAAATGAGGCTGCCGATTGGCTGGTCGGTCAGACCGAGGATCACTACACGCTGCTTGATGGGCTAAAGCTGTACGCCATCGGCGACAGTTATTTTGGCGGTTCGCAGCTGGGACAGCATCAGACGTGGGTCAATCTGCTTGGCTACAAATACCGTATGACTTTCCACAACTACGGCATCGGCGGAAACACGCTGGCATCTGCATCCGGAATCGGCTCCAATCAGCCGCCTATGTATACGCGCTACAACGAATTGCCCAACGGCGGTGACATATACATAATCGAGGGCGGACGCAACGACCGCCACTACAGTGTGCCGTTCGGTAAAAACACAGACACTCGCGGGACCACTATCAAGGGTGCTATCAACATAATGATAAAAGGTATACGCGCAAAGAATCCCGATGCGCTCATCGTGCTGGTCACTCCTTGGAGCCATAAGAGTGAAACAGGCTACATAGGTACCAACAACGATTATGCCGACGCTATACGCGAGCTGGCCGAGTATTACAATGATCCGCACATAGTCTGTCTGTACGCGGCCGACACCGAATTTACCGGAATTGACATGTCAGATGCGAGATGCCGTGCAAAATACTGCATCGCTCCCACCGATGTCAGCCACCTCAATGCTGACGGTATGTACATGGTTGAGCCGATATTCGAGAGGTGGATCGCCGAAAAGTATGCCGCACTCAAGTCGCTGACGCTTGAAAATTCGGCAGATGCCCCCAAATTCACAGTCATTTCGTCAGACACAACTACTGCTCCGGCTGACACGACAACAGCTGAGCCGTCAAGTGACCTGCCCGGTGACGACACCACTACAGCTTCCTCAGGTGAAAAGAAGGGTTGCGGCTCGATCATCGCCCTCGGAATAATAGGTATTCTGATACCGGCAGCTCTTGTGATAAAGAAGAAGCGTTCTGAGATATAATTTAATAACATTATGCCCCGCAGGCTGTGATCTGCGGGGCGTTTTTTGAAAGGATTGTTATTTGGGAACTACAGAAATATCGTCTTACAGGACGGTGAGAACTTATTTTATGCTGGAATGTCGTCTTACAGGACGGTGAGAGGTGTACTTTTCTGGTACGCGCCAGAAAAGTACGAAAAGAACGCGCCCGG
>URHI01000088.1 GCA_900547565.1 uncultured Eubacteriales bacterium
GTCCTTCAATTGACTCCTCACGCTGATTGTCCGAGGAATAGCGTGCGTAGATTACACCTCTCATTGATTCGCCCCTCTTCTGCTTTATTTGAGTTTATTATACCATACAAATCTGGATTTGTCAATGAAAACTCCAATAATATTATATATAATTTTCAGACAACAGAACTTATTTGTATTAAATGTCAAGATTTGCACCGCTGTAGACTAAAGAAAAGGATCGGATAAAAAGATGGTTTTATTACGGAGTAGCACAATATTAGAAAAGATGCCGTCTGAAAAGGCGGCATCTTTCATACATATCGATTATTCTTATACTTGTCTGTTTCAAACAGTTTTGAAAGAGGAATATTCATCGCAGAAGCAATCTTTTCTGTTGCGGTGAACATCCTGCATTTTTCAAAATCGATACGAAAAGTGACAAAAAATTCACGCCGACTCTTGAAAAACTACGGATATTCGTATATAATATATATTGAATTGTTATATCTATCAGAAAGGAGTGGCGCATGAAAGGTTATCTCTCCATACGGGAAGCTTCCTACAAATGGGGTATATCGGAGAGACGCGTCAATCAGTATGTGGCACAGGGACGCATCCCCGGTGCAGAGCGTTTCGGGCGTTCATGGGCAATTCCCGATGATGCAGTAAAGCCCACAGACCCCCGTAAACAAACGCCGCCGATACCCGGCACAAACAGTAAAACAAAATGAAACATTTTTGAAAGGAGGTCCCGCATGATGAAACAGAATCACAAAACAGGCTTTCTCGTAGCCGCAATGGTTTTCTCTGCGATCGCTTTACGGGTTTTGGGAAAGTTTGATATCTTGAAAGTTCCGGGTGGGATCCTCCGCTCGCTGATCTATATCGCCCTGTATATCGGATGGGGAATTTCCGTCAGCAAACGGATCATTCAGGTACAGGTGCGCCATTATCTGATTGCCGTTTCCGGCTTAATGGTTTTTTGGTTTGTTATCCGTTCAATGAGATACTTTTTTATAACCGATATCGGAATAGCACGGCAACTATGGTACCTGTACTACCTGCCAATGCTGTTTATCCCGCTGTTTTCTTTGTTTGTGGCCATCTCACTGGGCAAGCCCGCGAACGCAAAGTTATCGAAAACGGCGATGCTGTTACTATCTATTCCTACGGCGTTTTGTCTGCTGCTGGTGCTTACAAATGATTTCCATCAGCTTGTCTTTTCCTTCCCGGAAGGAGAGGTATGGACGGACATAAACAATGGATACACATTCGGATATTATATCGTACTCGGGTGGGAGATACTTTGCTCTTTAGCGGCATTTATCATCATGATAATCAAGTGCCGGCTCTCATATGGGAAAAAATATCTGCCGTTTTTGCTGTTAACAGCTTCTATCGGATATGCCTTGATATATGTCAGCGGCGTGGAATGGATGCAGCTTATCGGCGGCGACATCACGGCAGCGCAGTGTCTGATGTTCACCGGAATCTTGGAATGCTGTATTCAGTGCGGGCTGATCCAGACCAATACCGGTTACCGGGCGATGTTTGAAGCCGGGTCCATCGGCGCGCAGATCGTTGATACGGACTATGATACCCGTTATGCTTCTTCAAACGCACCTAAGCTTTCGGAGAAAATGCTGCGCTCGGCGGAGAGCGAGCCGGCAAAGCTGGATAACAACACTCTGCTCAGAAGCAGCAAAATCCCCGGCGGTCATGTTTTGTGGCAGGAAGATATTACAGACATTACCGTCCTGCTTCAAAAGCTGGAGGAAAACAGGAAAACGATTTCGGAAAGCAATGATGTGGAGCAGGAGAACTATAAAACCAAGGTAAAGATCAACACCGTCCGGGAAAAGAACAGGCTGTATGACCGGCTGCAGGCACAAACCGCACATCAAATCGAGCTGCTCGATCAGCTGCTGACGCAATATGAAACGGAAGGCGACCCGGAAATTCGCCGCAGTCTGCTGGCAAAAGCGGCGGTGATCGGCGCATACATAAAACGTCGGGGTAATTTGATGTTTATCGGCGAAAAATCCAATGTAACGGATACTGCCGAGCTGTCAGCCTGTCTTGAGGAATCCTTTGCCAATTTAGAGCTTATGGGTGTGGAGTGCGCCATTGATATTCCGGGCAAAAACAGCATTTATACCCGGGACGCGATCCATGTCTATGACTTTTTTGAAGCCGTGACGGAAGCGGCCATGGATGACCTTCATTTTGTCTGGCTGAAAGCCCGCAGCCTGGAAGATGCCGTCATCTTTAATCTGCAGGCGGAAAGCAAAGCCGATTTGTCGGCGCTGTCCGCTCTTGCCGACACCTGCGCTTTTGAGGAAGGCGTATGGCGCTTTTCTCTGCGGATCGGAAAGGCGGGTGAGAAGGCATGAAAAGTTTTTATCTTTCTTCCGCTCCGGCACAGACGACGCTGCTGGTCGCCCTGTTCCTTACCCTGATTTTATCCCTGTTCCTGCTGCTTGCCTCTTACGACAAACAGCGTGAAAAGCGGAAGAGTATTCTGCGTTTGTCCGTATTTCTGTTCTTTCTTATCTTATTGTCAGTGTTAGCCGATGCTTTTTCGCAGATAAGCGAAGGACTGGAGTATAAGACATTGCTGCCCCTACCTATGTGGCTGCTTTGGTGCATCACATTTGCGGCAGATTTTCTGATAATATGGGATATTGCAGGGCTGTGGAGACTGGGGCGGCAGGCGCTCAGCCGCGATTCCATCAAACAGGCTCTGGATATGCTGCCAAGCGGCATATGCTATTTCACACCGTCCGGGAACGTGAAACTGTGCAACAAACAAATGGATTCTTTATTCCGCACGATTGCACAGAGTAATCTCCAGACGCTTGCGGAACTGCGGGACGCGCTGTCAGACTGCGATGCGTGCAGCGGCGTAATATGTCTCTCTCGAGAGAGGCAGACCTATCTTTTTCCTGACGGCAAAGCTTGGCGTTTCCGGCAGACCGAGGTGAAAGCTTCGGACGGCGCTTTCTATACGGAAGCCGTATTTTCGGATGTTACGGAGCTGTACCATAAAAATCTTGAGCTGAAAGCGCAGATCAAGCAACTGAATGCCATTTCCCGTGAATTAAAATGGCTTTCCGACAATGCGCTGATTCTGACAAGAGAAAAGGAAGTGCTGTCCGCCAAGACGAAGCTGCATGACGATATGGGAGCGGGACTGATCGCCATACGGCACATCCTTAACAACAACCAAACGGAGGAAGCGGCAAATGCCGTAGATGTGTTCTGCCGGGCTGTCAGCGCCATAAAATACGATAATGCCTATCCGCAGGGGCGCAGCGAGCCGGATAGATTCCTGCAGGATGCTGAGGCAGTCGGCATAAGAGTAAATTTGTCCGGAGATTTGCCCGAGCAGGAGGAGCTTCGGCGTGTTATGATTCTTGCCATGCGGGAGTGTCTGACAAACAGTGTGCGTCATGCCGGAGCAACAACAATACATATCACGGTGGAGCAAAAGGGAGACAGCGTTTCCGTAAAGATCACAAACGACGGAAGACCTCCCGAAACCGAGGTCGTTCCCAAGGGCGGACTTCACAACCTGTACCGTCATGTCATGGACCTCGGCGGTACGATGGAAATACAGTCGAAGCCGGGCTTTGTGCTGACCGTGGTTCTCCCGGCGATAAAGGAGGTTACAGAATGAAACAGGTTCTGATTGTAGAGGATCAGCGGATGCCCCGTGAAAACATGGAGCGGACGCTTTCCGACAGCGGCAGATATGAGCTGGTCGCCAGTCTCAACGGGGCGGATGTTGCTATTTTGAAATGCGGTCAGCAGCACATTGATTTGATTCTGATGGATGTCTGCACTTCGGGGAGTAAAGACGGCATTGAAGCTGCCGCGGAAATCAAGGTGAAGTTTCCGAAAATCAAGATCATCATTGTCACATCCATGGTTGAGGTGAGCTACCTGGAACGCGCCAAAGCAGCCGGGGTTGACAGCTTCTGGTATAAGGACATCAGCCCGGAAGCGCTGATCGACGTGATCGATCGGACAATAGCGGGCGAGCATCTTTTCCCGGGCGAAACGCCGAAGGTGAAATTGGGACTGGTGGAAAGTACGGATCTGACATCAAAGGAGATCGAGGTACTGCGGCTGATCTGCGACGGATTGGAATACGATGAGATCGCCCACAAGCTGGATATTTCTGAAAGAACCGTCAAATTCCATGTTTCCAACATTCTGTCAAAAACCGGATATGCCAACAGGACCCGGCTTGCCATTGCGGTAACAAACAAGAAATTTATCGTTCCGAACCTCCCTGAAGAACAGGAGTTTTCCACAACCGAATAACCGAAACATTTTGAGTCTAACCCGGCTTCCTTTTGAGCCGGGTATTTTTTTGCGAAAATTTTTTTAAAAAAGTGCTAAAACCTGTACTTAGGTACAGGGCGCAATCGAAAAAAATCTGTTACAATGATTACGGTATAAATCTGTGTTGTCGATTTTTAATTCTGAATCGGAGGTGGTTTCATGCGGAGAGTTGTTGTTGATATGCAGAATGCTTTGTTTGCCGATGCCATTGCAACGGCTCTGCAAAAATTTGATTCGGACTTTGAGGTATGTCAAAGTGAAAGCCCTGCCAAAACCGCGGATCTGTGTATTTTTACCGAGGCGAATATTCTGATCATGGAGGTCACCGCCTACACGCCGTGGAAGCTGGAGGAGCGGATGAAGATCCGTGCCGAGCTGAAGAAAACCAACCCGGACTGCAAAATTGTACTGGTTGTGGACGAGAACACCGAAAAGAAGCTGGCGGACAAGGTGCGCCAGGCGAAGAAGGACGGGCTGATCGACAGCTTCATCTACGGCTCTGTTTCTTCCACCTATCTTTCGGCGGTCATCGATGCTTTGTAAGGAGGACGGGAGTGATGGAATGATATGAATGTATTTGACGCAGCTTCGTCCTCCGAACGGATGGGCAATGGCGGACGCTCTCTTCGCCGTGCGGGAGAGCAGGTAAAACAATCCACACGGTCAAACAAATCGGCAAAATGCCGGAAAGAAACAAGGAGGAATTGCTTATGAAAACAAAAATGAAACTTACAAAACTGTGGACCATCCTACTCAGCCTTGTGATGCTGTTCTCGCTGCTGCCTACCACGGCGCTGGCGGCGGGCAATCCAGATCCAACTGCCGTTTTTGTTGACGGAGGTAAAAGCTTTTACAATAACAGACTTTATTACAAAAAAGGCGATCAGGACAAGAATTTCACCGGCAACGAAGGCGACTACATCGCCCACTATAATCCCGCCACCGGTACGCTGACGCTGAACGGCTACAGCGGCGGGAGCATCTCGGTGGGCGGAGTCAAATGTTCTGATATTACCGTCGTACTGAAGGGCACGAATATCATCAATGGTAGCCTTACAAATGATGTGGGCGGCGATATAACCATTACTTCGGAAAGCGGCGGCAAGCTCTCTATTACCAAAACAATAAGCGACTCCAATGCCGCAATCGGCATCGAGGCCGGTTTGTCTTCCAGCTATACCACCGGCAATGTGACGATCAAGGGCAATGCCGAAGTGACTATCAATATGACGCACAATGGCACAAAAGGCTACGATAACGCATACGGCATTTACGCGGAGGAAAACATCACCATCTCCGAAAACGCTTCTGTGGATATCACCTGTGCTACGCCGAACAACAATACGATAAACGGTAATAACTGCAACGGTCTGGTTGCAAATAAAAATGTGACCATCGACACCAACGGCACGATCAAAATCGATGTGACAAACGCCGGTGGGGATGATGCATACAGCTACGGTATTCGTCCCACAAATGGCGCGACCTTGACCAAGGTCGGCGAGATGGAGGTCAAGTGGAAAAAACACGCCAGCATTTCCAGGTACTCCGGCGGCACCATCTCGGGATCAGAGAGCTTCAGCGACGCAGACCATGCAATCAATGTGGATACGACCAACTGCTACGCCTCTTACCGCAAGGGCACACCCTATACGGTGACGGTCGAGAATGGCACGCTCACCGGTCCCGGCGTTCCCAATGCAAGCGGCAGCGGTATGTTCCTTGTGAACGACACGGTGAACATCACGCCCTATGAAAGGAAGAGTAATAACGGTGAGGTCATTCCCTTCAAGGGGTGGACTTCTGAGGATGTGACGCTCGACAGCCTGGCTACCACGGGGAACAATTCCTTCACCGTTGCCAACAAGGATGTCACCGTGACGGCGACATACAATCCCTTTGACGGAGCGCCGACCTTCACGCCCACCGGCCCGACCAACACCGAAGGAACACTCACTTTCAAAACGGTGGTAAAGCCGGATGGCGGAAATGAGTATTTCAGGCTGGTGAAGGATGGGGAGCAGAATGATGAGAGCAAGTATATTAGCTTTCGCGAGGACAATTCTCCCTCGACCAGCCCGTATGAGTACAGCTATGAAACAAGAAGCCTCCCCGGTGTAAATCAAGTTGATGAGGGCAATTACTATGTTGCCGAGTATCTGAATGGCAACTACTATCTGAGCGAGAAGTTCACGGTGAACTACACCGCCGCGCCCACAGGCAACTATCCGGATCACGTCAGGGTGTACAACGAAAACAAGAGACTTATCAGCCTCGACAACGGAGAATGCCTTACTGCAAATGATGCTACCGCCGCAAGCAGCTATACCGGCGGCTCTTCCTATGTTGCACGCTATGACAAGTCCACCGGTACGCTGTACCTCAAGGACTACCATGGCGTTGCGGCAGATGGCATGATTTATGCGGACGGCGACCTGAATATTGAGGTTGTGAGTGACAGCAGCTTTTCCACAAGCGTGTCAGCTACCAATGATTTGTACGGCATACAGGCCAACGGCAAGCTGAACATCTCCGGCTCCGGCAAGCTGACTGTGACTGCAAATGGTAATGGTGATGTCTATGGCATTTATGCAAATGAGGGCGTCACAATCTCTGCACCGCTGGATGTGCGTGTCGGGAAAGTGGATTCATCGAAGAACGGTCCGGTGTACGGCATTTATGCACAGAGCGGTGCGATCTCTCTGTCCGGCAACGATATGACCGTTAACGCAACAGGCGGAACATCTACCGCCTACGGTGTTTTCAATGCTGCGAGTACACCTGCAATTGCAGACAACGGCAACATCGGCATCAGCGGGAAGCTGACCGTGAACCTGAGCAACGGTAGCTACAATAGAGGTATTAGCTCGCAAGGCGGCGTCATCACGCTGGATGGCGCAACGGTGAATATTCCGAGCAATTTTGCTTTCGGCATCTTCAATAACAACGGAAATGTCATCATCAAAAACAACTCTAATGTGACGCTCGCTTCTGATGTATCGAACAGTTGGGGAGTTTATGCAAAATATGGCGGCGATCTGATTATTGAGAACAGCACCGTCAGCATAAGCACGAAGGGGTGTGCGGCAAGTCTTGAAAACGGCGGGCTGACGATCAAGAATTCGACTGTTGATCTAACGATGGATGCAGAAACTTATCTCGTTGTTAATACATATCACAGCGCGACGAATACAATCGACCTTTCCGGCAGCGGCTCGGTGACGCTCACCGCGTCGGGCAATCAAACAGGCTCCATGATCGGCGGCACGGTATCTATTACTACCCCCGGCACGAAACGCGTAAAGGGCACCTACTATGATTCCTATCAAAACTATGACGGCGAATACGACGGCAGCAGCAAAACCGTCCTCCAGTTCGTGCATGAGGACCCTGCGCCCACGACCTACACGGTGAGCTTTGACGCAAACGGCGGTACAGGCAGCATGGCAGATGTGACCGGTGTTTCCGGTGAATACACGCTCCCTGCAAACGGCTTCACTGCTCCCGATGGCAAGCAGTTCAAGGCTTGGAGCGTTGACGGTGTTGAAAAGGCAGTTGGCTCAACCATCAATGTAACTGCAAACACTACCGTAACCGCAGTTTGGGAGAACATCCCTGTTGTTACTTATACCGTTTCCTTTGACAGCAACGGCGGTACCGGCACAATGGCAGATGTGACCGGTATTTCCGGCGAATACACTCTCCCTGCAAACGGCTTTACTGCTCCCGATGGCAAGCAGTTCAAGGCTTGGAGCGTTGACGGTGTTGAAAAGG
>URHI01000089.1 GCA_900547565.1 uncultured Eubacteriales bacterium
GCGCCCGCCGTATTTCTGTGCCGTACCAAAGTCGATGATAAGCGCCTTGCAGTGGCCTATGTGAAGATATCCGTTAGGCTCGGGAGGGAAGCGGGTGTGTATCTGCTCAGGCTGATATTTACCGTCGGCGATCTCCCTGTTTATTATGTCATGTATGAAATTACTGCTTTCCATAATTAAATTATCCTTTATCTTCAAAGTGTTTTCAACATATCGGAAATTCTTGTGCGGACGCGTTCGCCCCCCAGAATGTTCATAACCGTGTACATATCCGGCGAATTAAGCTTACCCGTGACCGCCACGCGCAGAAACATACTGATGTCTGCCACACTGCCGCGGAAGGCGGCGGGATCTGCCTTATATGCCTTCATATCAGCGGCATAGCCCAACGACTCGGCTATGGACTTTATTTTATCGAACCAGACATTCTGGTCGTCATCGGGCGAATAGGTTCCGAGAAAGGCGGTGAGTGCCGCTTTTATATCCTGCCGGTCGGCGGTGTCGGGATAGGCATCTGTAACGGCAAAATATTTGTCATAAAACAACTCGGTGTATTGCTTAAGCTCCACCCATGTGCCGTAGTCCTTGCGCGGCTTTTTTCCGCCGCGGCCGATCGAGATAATAGCTTTGGCATAATCTGGATCGGTGTCAAGCAGTGCGGCATATTCGGGATCAAACTCTGCCGCCCAGCCGTGAAGTCGGTCATACACCTGCTCGGTTGTCATGCGGGACAGCACGTTACGCGATACGTCGTTGAGCTTGACTATGTCGAACAGACAGCCGGACGCGCTCATCTTTTTTATGCTGAAGGGAAAATCAGTATACGGCAGGGCGGGGTTCTGCATATGCCACTCCTCGAAATTGGAGTTGAGCAGTGTCATGATATACTCGCATACACACTCGGGCGCATAGCCTAAGCGCGAATAGTCTGACAGATTGGCTCCCATATCGCGTTTGGACAGCTTTTTTTTGTTGCCGTTTTCGTCCAGACGCATTATCTGCGCGATGTGCATGTATTTGGGAAGTCTGAATCCGAGATAGCGGAACAGCTGTATATGCTTGGCTACGCTCGGCAGCCACTCCTCACCGCGTATGACATGCGTTGTGCCCATGAGGTGGTCATCAACAGCGTGGGCAAAGTGGTAGGTAGGTATTCCGTCCGATTTGAGCAATACAAAGTCCTCGTCGTTTTCGGGAATTTCAAGTGTGCCCTTGACAAGATCGGTGAATTTTGTTTTTTTTGACGGATCGCCGTCAGCCAGTATGCGCAGGACAAACGGATTACCTGCCTTAAGGTTTTGTTCGACACATTCGATGGTGATCTGCCGTGCCGCGTACATCTGCGCGCGCCGCTTTTCGGCCTCTGCCTGCCAATCGGTATTTTTCAGCTCCTGTTTTTTGTCGATGGCCTGAAGTGCCTCCAGTTCCTCCTCGGTGCAGAAGCAGGGGTAAGCCAGCCCGCGGCGAACCAAGTCTTTAGCGTAAACGTGATAAATGGGGCCGCGCAGGCTTTGCTTGTAGGGCCCGTAGGCACCTTTATCGCAGATCTTGCCATTTTCGTCGAGAGCTGCGCCTTCGTCGAAATGTATGCCGTATTTTGCAAGCGTTGTAATGAGCGCCTCGGCGGCTCCGGGCACTTCGCGCTGAGCATCGGTATCCTCTATGCGCAGGTAGAAAACTCCTCCCGACTGATGTGCCAGACGTTCGCCAGTGGTGGTGGGCAGCAGTCCTCCGAAATGCACGTAGCCTGTGGGGCTGGGAGCGAAGCGCATGACCTTAGCTCCTTCGGCTAACTGTCGCGGAGGATATTTGCGCTCCATGTCCTCGGGGGTTTCTGTGACATCGGGGAAAAGCAGTTGCGCAAGGTAGTTGTGATCCATATTTTTTTGTCCCTTCCGTTAGTCTGTTTTGGGTTTCAGAAAGTGAATGTTTTTAAGTGCATCGCCCAGTGTCGACGGTTGATTGTGACCCGGGTATATGGGCAGTGAATGATCCAGCAGATTGAGGCGCTCGAGCGAGGCTTTCATGCTGCGAAGACTGCCACCGGCAAGATCGACACGCCCAAAGCCGCTCTCAAACAACGTATCTCCCGTTATTACAAAGTCATCGCACAGCAGACATATGCTACCGGGCGTATGGCCGGGTGTGTGGAGCACGGTCAGCTTTTCGGTAGCGAGCGGTAGGACATCGCCGTCTTCAAGTGTACGCTGAGCAGGTGCAAACCGGCGCTCCTGCCCGAAAAAGCTGAGATACGCATTGCGAACAGGGTCGGCAAGTGCGTCAGCGTCCTCACGGTGTATCATTACCGGAGCACCGGTGGCTTTATGCAGCGCCTCTGCGGAAATAACGTGGTCAAAATGTCCGTGCGTCAGCACTATGCCGCGCACTGTTGCGTCCGCAGCGGTTGCCATGTTTATGATTGACTCTACCGAAGGGCTGGGGTCGATCACATACGCATCGCTTCCGCTTACCGCAAGGTAACAATTTGATCCCCATGAGTCGGGGCATATTCGGAGTATCTTCATGTTCCGCTATCACCATTCATTTGTTAATTATTATATTTTACACTGCTTTTGGCTTCGTTCAAGTGTTGTTGGTGCCGAATACCTTTGCCGGGTTCGGCTGCGCAAGTACAGCTGTGTAAAATGCGCTCGCAAACGGAGCATTTTTACTTATTGTATCACATATTTTCGTTATTGTCCACAATTATTTTCAAAATTCCGCCAACGGCACGAAAAAGGGGCTGTTGCTGTAGCAACAGCCCCGATCTCAGGGATTATTATCAGTCATTTGTATAAGCGCTTATCAGTTTTTCCAGCAGCTTGGGCATTTGTTTTGCAATTGCCTTTGACTGGGAAGCCCAGTTGGTCTGGTCGTTTTTTATAACATTTCTGAAGGTGCTCTGGCCTACAAGGCTGGCGGAGAATATACGGCCGAGGTCGAAGGACAGGCTCTCACGAATGATGTCATACATCTTGGCAGAGTCACTTTCCTGGACATACTTGGTCTTGAGCGAAACTTCATACAACTCAGGAGTTACCTGACGGTAGGATTCTGAAGCATAGGTCTCAAGGTAAGCGGACAGCATGCTCAGCTCGTCGTCCTTAGCGTCGATCGGAATTCCGTACAGCGTGAAGGGGTTGCCCATTACGGTTACAAAGCTCTCCTGCGCCGAGTCATACTTGGGGCAGGGAACTACCGAGTAGTGCAGATCGGGATTGTCAAACTTTGTTATGGAGATACGGCAACGGTCCATGGCAAACAGCAGGTTACCGTTGTTGAATTCAAGCTGGTGCTGGACATTTGGGGTATACATACCGTCATCGGTTTTGTGAAGCAGGGTATTCAGCATTTCAATGGTGCTGATGACTTTCTCGCCGCTGAAGGAAGGAGCCATGCGGAGGTTGCCCTCAGCGTCCTTGTCTACGATCAGTGCGCCCGAACCGTAGAACCACGGGTCAACGTGGATACCTGATGTCATGTAACCGAAGCGGTCACCGACCGACTTTACACCGTCGGCATTCTGGTCAATGTAGACATTGGAGCACATAGAGATGAACTTGTCATATGTCCACTCATTGTTCTTTACCAGATCAAACACGTTGGGCAGGTTCATTTCTTCGATTATGTCGGTGTTGACGAAGCAGCAGTACATCATGTACAGCGCGTTGGCCGAGATATCCCCGGAGGCAAAGTACAGCTTATCGTTGATAGTTGCTTCGGTGATCAGACGCTCAGGCCACCACGGCTTGTCAAAGTTAAGGTATTCACACTCAGAGTCGAGCAGGCTGTAGCACATACCCTTGCTGGCGGTAGCCGCCATGGAAAGGCTGTAGCAGGCGAATACGTCAAACTCACCGCCTCCGGCAGATATGGAGTTGTTGACGTACTTGACCCAGTTGTTAACATTATCGGAATCTCCGTCTGTGGAGATAAAAGCCATGTCTATGCCAAGGCGGTCTTCAATTGTGAGGTTGCGGTTGAAAATAGCGTCGTTGACGTTTTCACCCATTTGCTCGGCAACCTCGAACTCCTCGTGCTCACGATCACCCCAGTAGAGCAGAGTTATTGTCTTGCCGTTGTAGTTGAGATCTGCGGGAATGTCATCCGATTCATAAACATCGGAGGTGTCTGCAGCCGTTGTGTCGGAAGGATTGTCGGGTGTGTTGTCAGAAGCTTTTGTTGTTGTATCCTGGCTTTCATCGCCCGGTTTTGCGCAGGCGATAAAGACACACAGCAACATAAGCAGCGCAAGCAACATGCAACCGAGTCTTAAGTAAGTATTTTTGTTCATAAAAACTTGACTCCTTGATAATGTAGATATTTGTCGGAGTTTCCGGTAATGTACACCCATACATTGCCGGGATGACTCTGACAGATTTTCATCTATAAAATTATACCACTTCCATGGCATAATTGTCAACTGCCGAATATTAAAAACGTCAATTATAATATAAATCAAAGCATATTTTTGTGAATTTATTACAAATAATTGGGTAAAAATTCCGCCGGTGGGAACAGTTAAGCCCGACCGGCGGAGTATTTTATTTAATTCAATGCAACCTTATTCAGCCGCAGTTGTTTCGACATACAGCTCGTAATTCTTGAGCTTTGTCTTGGTGAAAATACGGTTGGCGTAGTAGGAGGACGAATACTTCGAAAGCTGATTGCTGATGACATAAGCATCCTGATTGAATATGATGGGGATTATGGGCATTTTTTCGATCAGCATCTTCTCGGCCTCGTGCAATATAGCGGCTCTTGCGGTAATATCCTTTTCGGCAAATGCTTTCTCTATAAGCGCATTATAATCTTCATCGTCAAAGCCTGTTACATGCGGCATGATCTCATAGTTAAGCGTGGTCATATCGATGGCCTGACCTGCGAATGCCTTGGCAAAGGGTGCCAGCATTGCAAATGCATCGGGAGATGCCGAAACATAGTCGAGAGCAATGACCTCAAAATCGCCGTTGTAGAGATTTTCGTTGAATATATCGTCGTTGATATCCTTGGCTATCTCCTCTGTCAGCTTGTTGTAGTCATCGTTTTCAATGGGGGTGACCCGCTTGACTGTTACATTGAAGCCGAGCGCTCTCCATGCCTCCGCAACCGCTTCGGCTATGAGAACATGAACCTCGTCCTCATCGCGGACGGAGATCGAGAAGCTGTATTTAGAGGCTGTTATTCCTGAAGCCGCCAAAGCGGACTGAGCAGCAGACATGTCCGCTGTGGCTGAAACAAGATCGCCGCCCACGTTTCTGAACGACTTCTTGACCGACTTGGCGTCGAACACACCGTAGGGGATTATGCCGGTAGCTGCCTTGGCGAACACCACCTGATTTGCAATTGCCTCACGGTCGATCGCCAGCGACAGGGCGCGCCTTACGTTTTCGTTGGCGAAAATATAGTCACCGGTAGGATTGCCTTCTGCATCCGTTCCGCCGTCGGAGATAAGCGCTTTTTCGTTGAGGAAGTAAGTATGTGTGGACAATTCGTCAGTGACCTCGGCCTTGTCGGCATATGTGGCTCTGAGCGACATGGGGATCTCGCCGATGTAGAACAGCTCGCCGCCGTCGAATTTTGCTTGAAGCTCCTCATCGGTAGCGGCAAAGTCAATAATCAGGCGGTAAGGTGTGACCGACTTGTCAAGTGCGTCCTTGGTCTTATCGCGGAAATAATAGGGGTTACGCTCCAGCGTCATGGATTCCTCGCCGGCCTTATAGTTTGTGGAACGCAGAGTAAAGGGGCCGGAGCACACTGTGGTTGCAGGCTTTTTTGCCCAGTCATCGTTTTTTGACACTATGTCCTCGCGCAGCGGAACCAGTGCGGGGCTTGTCAGATTGAGAATAAACTGATCGTAATCGATCTTTGTTTCAAAGGTGATCTCGAGCACATTCTGCTCAGGGTCGGAAATACCGAGGTCATCAATAGAGCAGTCGCCCTCGATAACCGCGCGTGCATTCTTGATATCAAACAGCAGGCAGGCGGCCGTGTTGGAATTTTCCACGTCAAACATGCGCTTCCACGCATAGATTACGTCGGCGGCGTCAACACTGATACCGTCACTCCAGCAGGTATCCTTGAGCACGATGGTCATTTTATGCTGGTTGGTTTCATCGTCATCGAAGATCTTATAGCTTTTCACAAGGTCGTTCTGAACCTTGCCGTTTTCATCGAGCTTGAAAAGACCTGAGTAAAGCAGGCTTATAATTTTCTGTACGGATTTGTTGTTGAGCGAATAAGCGGGATCAAGGTCGTATATAACGTCTGCAATGTACATTTTTATGTACGCGCCCTTGTCTTCTTCCTCTTCAGTGTCATTATTATTCTTGTCGCTTGAACCGCTGCATGCCATAAGCATGGGCAACATAAGCAGACAAAGTATAAGGGAAATCAAGCGCTTGGTCATGGTTTGGAACATCCTCCTTGTGCAAAAAGAAAAATCGGAATATCGGAAAAACAAATAATATTGCTCTGTACATTATATCATCAAATTGAAATTTTAGCAATCAATAATCGGCAACCCAAAAAATATTCGGACGTTTGCACAATAATCTGCCTGGATATCTATGCAATTTACACATAGCAAATCGGGAATAATAATTCCAGAGCCACCGCAAGTCAATCCGACAGTTATATTATAAATGAAAAAACGCAAAAATGCAAGAGTGAAAAGATTATATGCCGAAATAATTCTTTTTTCACTGCAAATCACATTACACCAGACAGGAGGCCAATATGGACAGAACAGACGCTCAATATGCACACAGCGACCTAGCCCTTGAATGTGCGGGTGGCGGGACCGACATGTCGGAGGAGCACCGCAACGGTTGTACAATAACGAGATTGTATGTCAGTTCGCGACAGAGCGAGGAGAAATACGGCAAGCCGCGCGGGCATTATGTCACGCTTGAGTGCGGGCGCATATGGGAGTTTGATGATGAACGCACTGAGACGGTAAGTTGCGTGCTTGCCGCCGAGCTGAGGCGTATGTGCCGTTCAATGTGCGGACGGCTGCCCGACCGAGAGTTCGGAGTGCTTGTGGCTGGGCTCGGCAATGACGCTATCACCGCCGACGCTATCGGTCCGCAGACGGTGCGCCGCATTGAGGTGACACGGCATTTGCGTTCGTATCTGCCTGACGCATACAACACGCTCGGAGTGTGTGCAATATCGGCACTCTCTCCCGGTGTGCTGGGGCAGACGGGAATCGAAACGGTAGAGCTGGTGCGCGGTGCCGCCGAGAATGCGGAGCCGGATCTGATCATTGCCATTGACGCACTTGCGGCGCGGTCGGTATCGCGGCTTGCGACCACCATTCAGCTGTCGGACAACGGTATAAATCCCGGATCGGGCATCGGCAATACCCGCCGCGCTATCAGCCGCGAAACTGTCGGGGTCCCGGTGCTGGCGCTTGGCGTTCCGACGGTGGTTTCAAGCGCTACACTGGTGTATGATGCACTCATGGAGGCGGGGGTGCAAAAGATCAGCCGTGAGCTTGGTCATGTGCTTGAGCAGGGGCGGGATTTCTTTGTCTCGCCTAAAGAAAGCGATGTTATCATGAAAAAGGTTGCGGTGCTGCTTGCTCGTGCCATAGGAGAAGCCTGCATGGTTATGCCGGAATAAGCGACGCGGGGGCGGCATATAATGCCACAGATGCGCATAAGTCTATGCCGCAAGGTCATGCGGCCGTAGAGCACAAACTTATGGAGGTGCAAAATGGACAAGGAAAAAATCGAACTGTTTGAACAGAAACGGCTGCCCGCCCCCGAGGGAGGCGGCAGTGAACGGTCAGGCGGCCTCATAATGCGGACGCTTGCACTCGGACTGGCGCTTTTTTCGCTGATATTCATATTTTGTTGCTTTGGCATGGGCATGAGCCGGCAGGATTACGGTCCCGAAACTGCCGACCCGGCGCAGATGAGCAATCTGATGGAGCAGGTGCTTGCCGCAATGCGTTCTATCGGTCGCACGGGAGAAGAGGCCGGTACTACGTCCGCTCCGGACACCGGAAAATCGCCCGCGGACACTACCCGGCCGCTACCCATCGCGCCGGGATACGA
>URHI01000090.1 GCA_900547565.1 uncultured Eubacteriales bacterium
CAATATCGTCATACAGACCGACACCGACTGGTCGTGCGCCGAATTCATCATTGATGACACCGACGTCGCTGTGGTAAGCCGTGAAGTATTTTTAGTCCAGCCGTCGACATCCGCAATCAATGTTCAGGGAATAGGCCCGCTCAAGGCCGGACAGAAAAACATCGGAACAACACTGCCCGGCGACTGCCTTGTAACACTGGTCGACTCCACCACAAAGCAGTACATACGCTACGGCAACAATCAGGACAGCGGTCAGGACAAAACCGATGTCATAATAGTTGACAGTCAGGGCAATGTCGACGCCTCAACACCCATACTGTGGGACTTTGACCGGCTGACCGCAGTAAATGCACGGCTTATCGACCGTCCGCTGACAATCCGCGGCGGCGTGTTCACCACGATTGCCAACGCAAACACAAACAAGAGCTACTACTACCGCGGCATACGTGTACACCGCTCCAACGTCACATTTGACGGCCTTGTGCATTACGTCAAGGGCGAAGGAAGCATCGGCGCACCTTACTACGGCATACTGATTTTCAACGGTTCGGCCAACTCCACCATTAAAAACTGTGTTCTGTCCTCACACAAAACATATACATCGATAGGCTCGGCAGGCAAAACGGTCAGCAACGGCTCGTACGACATAACCGTCACATCCTGCCCGAACTTCACAGCCGAAAACTGCTATGAAATAACCGATATACACGACTCTAAGCGCTGGGGCGTGTTTGCGTCCAATTACGCCAAGAACATCACCTTCATCAACTGCAGCTTTTCGCGCTTCGACGCCCACCGCGGGGTGTCAGGTGTAACGCTGATCGGCTGTACCTTCGGTCATCAGGGCATAAATCTCATCGGGCACGGCACCGCCGAAATTACAGACTGCCGCATATACGCCCAAAATATGTGTAACCTGCGCTCTGACTACGGCAGCACCTGGAACGGCGATATTATCATACACAATGTTACATTTGTTCCGGAAACGACAAAATCGGAGGTAATACTGATAGGCGGGTCAAACCCCGGCTCGCACGACTTCGGCTATACCTGCTACCTGCCGCGTACGATCACGATCGACGGGCTGTATATAGATGACTCAAAGATCACGCCGACCTACCCCGGCCCGACGCTGTTCGGCGTGTTCAACTCAAACTACACATCTGAGAGCTACACCGCCAGGTATCCGACCGTTCTGCCTGAGAGCATTACGGTGTCGGGGCTGAAAACCGCCAGCGGCAAGCAACTCACCGTATCGCCCGCAAAATTCATGTTCCGGGAAATTGAGATAAGCTATAAATAATATTAATCAGATCAGCCACCCCATGGGCAGTAGGCCTGTGGGGTGGCTTAATTATATGAGCATATCAGCCCTTCCTGAACGTATCGGTACTGCATCTTACCATACGGCTGACAAAACGTATCACAGTCTCTCTGTCGTACTTGCCGTAATATTCGACCACTACGTGCATCAGACCGTTAGAGAGATGAGTATAAAGCATTTCAAGCTCGCTGTCACTGATATTTTTCAGCTCGCGCCGCCATGACTCAATACTGCTGTCGTGAGCAATATCAATCATTTTGCGGATTACCGAGCCGCCCTTGTTATCAAAAACCAACACCCGGCAGACGTCTGTGTGACGCTCTATCATGTCGTATATAGCATCGATCAGTTTTGTCACGTCAACGGAGTTGACATATTTGAGCGACTCGCAGAAATCCGATATAAGATCGTTTTCAATACATTCAAGCAGATCGTAGCAATCGTTGAAATGCGTATAGAAGGTGGCACGGTTAAGCTCGGCCCGCTCGCAGACCTCTTTTACGGAAATTTTGTTGACCGGCTTCTGCTCAAGCAATTCGAGAAAGCTCTTTTTCAGCACACCAACTGTGTACCTGACTCGCGCGTCTGTTTTCATATTGTTCACCTGCGTTTTCAGAAAATTCACAAAGATAAACAACGCTCCTCCGTCGAGTGTCGGTTATCTTACTTTATCGCCGTAATTGCTTATTGATTATCCTGACACTTTGTATTATACTATACTTGTGAAAGAAAATCAACACTTGTATTGAAACGGAGGTGTTATTATGTACAAAAAATATCTGATTACAGGTGCAACAGGCTTTCTCGGCAGAGCCGTCACCGCGGAGATCGCGCACAAAGGAGCCGAAATATACGCGCTGACTCTCGCCGGCGACAGGCTTGCAGACAAACTGCCGGCAGGAGTGCACCGCGTAGAAGGCGACGTGTGCAATATTTCATCTCTTGAGAACTTTTTTGGGGTAGCGGGCTCCGATACCTGCGTGATACATTGCGCGGGTATTGTTTCGGTTGCCACACACCCGGGGCGCAAGATATACGAGGTAAATGTCGGCGGCACCAAAAACATTGTTGCACAGTGTTTTGCGCATAACGTCGGCAAGCTGATCTATGTCAGCTCAGTGCATGCCATACCCGAGAAGCCCAAGGGAACGGAGATCAGTGAGAGCTACGATTTCTCCCCAAAATCTGTCTGCGGCGACTATGCCAAAAGCAAGGCAATAGCGACACGGCATGTGCTTGCCGCGGCAGGGCGCGGCCTTAATGCGAGCATAGTTTTCCCATCCGGCATTATCGGACCTGGAGACGAGGCTCACGGCAGCATTACAAGCATGCTCACTTCATTTCTCTCGGGAAAGCTGCCGATCGCAGTGCGCGGCGGATATGATTTTGTTGATGTCCGCGATGTGGCGCGAGGCATTGCGGCCTGTGCCGAATACGGCGAAAAAGCAAAGTGCTATATTCTCTCGGGTCACTATGCAACGATCAAAGACATTCTCAGCAACATTAAGCTGCTCACCGGAATACAGCGCACTGTGTCGTACCTCCCCATCGGCTTTGCCAGGCTGGTTGCCCCGATGTACGAAAAACATTCCGTCCGCAGAAAAAAGCCGCTGTTTTTCACACCTTATGCAGTAGACGTGCTGAATTCCAACGGCAGGTTTTCTCATCGCCATGCTGAACAGACGCTCGGATACAGGCCACGCTCGCTTACCGAAACACTGCGCGACACGGTATTCTGGCTGAGAAAGCGGCAGGTCCCCGCGAATTGACAGTACAACGATCCGGCAGATGATATTTATCATCTGCCGGGCTTTTTCTTTATACACAGTATTTCGGTAGCTGATTCCCGGCGGCAAAAAACGTCCATAATAGAATAAAAACGTGTTGAGAGGTAACGCAATGGACGGTTCACTCGGTTTACTCATTTCAGAGAAGCGAAAGCAAAAGCAGCTGACTCAGGCGCAGCTTGCGGCACACTTCGGCATTTCGGACAAGGCGGTGTCAAAATGGGAGCGCGGGCTGTCAAAGCCGGACGAGCGTTTCATGCCGGAGCTGGTTGAATTTCTCGGGCTGTCGCCGGAATTTCTGCCTGCAGTGGCGACGGAAAACAAAAGTACATGGTTTTCTCAATTTGAGCATGCAGTGAAATCTGAATTTTTTCGTATTCTCTGCGTCGGCACGATCATTGCCTGCGGCGTATGCCTGGCGACCGGCTGTCTCAGCCCGGGCAGCGCACTGTTTGCCGTCAGTATAGCCGCGGGGGTACTGGGACTTGTCACAATCATCAAATCCGGTACGTGAGCCCGGCTGGGTGGGACGAAATTACTGCCCGAAGCTGCTTGCTATTTAATGGCCTCCATCTGCTCAAGCAGGCTCTTGATTCCGTTTTCTGCCACACGCTCAATGCTCTTGACCGTTGAGGCAACCGTAGTCAGATTTGGGACCACCAGCTTGGAACGCACCGAACCGATATCCCACATCATACCTATATCATAAATGCGCGTATCAAAAACAATGTCCAGTATCTGGGCCGACTCAGGCGAGTTCGTCAGCTTTATGTCAAGCACAACATCATACAGCACCGGCATGACCTGATAGTAAGACTCCGCCGCCAGAGCCTCAGTTATTACTGCAGTGCGCTCGTAATCTTTCGAGCCCTTGGGCACACACAAGCAGGTACCGCTGTATGTGTTGACCGGGCTGAAGTATCCGGTCTGATCGGCTGAGAAGCGCGGCATGGGAAGTATCTCAAAATTACAGTTCAGAGAACGCAGGTCATACAGCGTCTGAAGCGGCCTCATCATAAACAGCGTCTGATTGTTGGCAAACATCTCGGCCGTTTCAGTAGTTGTGATACCTGCCGTGCGGCGGTTGAAGTAAATCGAGGTATCGGACATTATGCCGTATATCTTTTCCAGCGTGCTGATACCACGCTCATTGTTGAGGTTGAAGGTCATTGTCCTGCCGTCATTCTCAACTATCCGCATACCGGAGGAGTGGAGCAGAAAATATGCGCCGTCGTTCTGGCAGGATATGCAATAGGCGTCGTTTTTGTCCATGACGCCGTCGTGATTAAGATCGGCTGAAACCTGCTCGGCATAGGAAAGCACCTTTTCCAGCGTGAAATCGCCGCTCAGCGCCGTCTCATACAGGCTTCCGATGCCCAGATTCTGACCCATAGCGGCGTTGTACAGTGTCACTATGGTGGACAGCTTGTCAAAATACGTAATATCGCTGACAAACGCCAGTCGCTTGCCGCCGATGGTAAAGCTGTCGATGGAGTTCCGGTCAAACCACGGCTGAGTGTAATCGATGTCAAGCTCGTCAATTGTGGTCAGCAAGCCCTTGTTGAAAAACGTTCCTACCTGATTCATGCAGACGTCCACCATCGCATACTCATCGTCTCCGGCCATTATGCTGGCAGACAGCGTGTTTGCCATGGAAACGCCCTGCGGCACAAACGCCTTGATACTGACACCGAAGCGTTCCCCGACCGCCAGGTTGCGTTTATAAACGCCGGCCGCCAGTGTCTCTCCGTCATCGCTGTCCTGTTGTATGTCGTTTGGGATATAGCACCAGCCGTGACGCTCGACCGCGTCGTAATACAGCACGGTGTAATTGGTGCCGTCGTATCTAACATCGGGCAGTTCAGGATACAGCCGGGTAGTTTCGGCCGTACTGCCTGATGATGAGTCCGACATTCCGGAGGTATCGCTGCTTTGCTGAGAGTAAGGCGTAGTTGTACCGTCAGTCCCGTAGGTGTTCTGATCGGCGCATGCCGAAATCGCGGGTAACAGCATAAAAAGTGTCAGTGCAAATACAAAAAACCTTTTCATAGTGCCTCCTGAATATATAATTTTTATTTTACCACACAAGTCACCTGTCCGGCTCCGAGAGTCACGCTGTGACCGCAGACATCAAACGTCAGCTCGGCCCCGGTGTCGTTCCAGACGGCAAACATGCGTTCTCCGTCACCTGCAACATATTCGTAATATTTGACTCCGGCCGGAAGCGCGAGGTCGGTATCGCACACAAAGCGCCCGCCGTAGAAAAACTTATGGTATTTTTGTTTGAGCGCCAACAGCTTTCCAAGATACTCGGCGTATTCAGGCTCACCCGCCACACCGACCTTGCGGCAACGGTATATTGCCACGTCGAAGCGACAGCCGGTGATAAAGGCATGATTGAGATCGTCACGGAAGCCCTCTCGGCAATCGTGTATATGGCGGTTAGTCATGATTATCTCAGGGAACGTGCGGCGGAACATCTGCGGGAACTGCGTCTTGGTGGGCGAGTTTTTGAGCATACGGTATGAGTTGCCGAAGTCACAGCCGTGAATATAGTCAACCATGCAGGATGCCGCATCGTTGATACACTCGGTGCCCAGTGCCACATCGGCCCCGCACAGCGCGCGCAGATCGCGCAGATTCTGACGGCGGTAAAACATTTCGTCGTCAGGCCGGTAACCATGCTTGTGCGCGGGATTGAAGCACAGCTTGGAGCGCCCGCCTATCTGGTCAAAGAAGATAGAATCGGGTGAGAAGGAAAGCTTCTGCCTCCCGTTTGCGACCAGCATATCGTGCCATGCGTCTGTAGCCTGGCAGGCATCGACGAACGACTTGTAGCCGTAGTTGCGCAGGACGGTTCCGTTGTTTTCAAACTTATAGTGATCCTCATACTCATTGCCGTCAATATCTATTCTGGCGGCCTCGGCGGCGTGCTGCTTGTAGAAATCCGACTTTTTATCAATCAGTATGCCGTTATTGTAAAGAATAACATGACCGCCCAGGTCTTTTACCCTGGCAATCGCATCGCGCAGGCCCTGTTCGCCGCCCAGCTCGTCGTCAGGCTCGTAGTGAGGATATCCGTTGTCGAAGCGGCCGCGCCACCAGCCGAACACAAGCAGCGTATCCAATCCGCACTGCTTGCCCTCGAGGTAAAGACGGGGCAGATCCTCATATTTCCAGAATATTTCTCCGAACTGGTGCCGCAGTATTACGCGCTGCCAGCCGGTCATGTTCTTTACCCACTCACGCGGCTCAACCGGCGTGTAGTAAGTCGAGCGGGCAAATTCGCCGTATATATCCGAGCCTATACGCCAGTCACCCTCAGCCATGGTCACTACCATGGGCGCAGGGGAGAATTTCTCGCCCGGACGCACAAACGGATACTGGCAGATGGCCGATGCAAGATACTTTTGCTTTGAACCGCGCGGTGCTATTGAGTTCAGTATGCAGCAGGCTCTTGCACGTTCATCGTGACGCCCTATGTAAAGGAACTTATCTGCCGACTGCACGCCCACCCAAGCCATAGTCGCCGGGCGCGGATAAACCAGCGTGGCTTTGATGTCATAATAATCCGAGCTCATATACTCCGTGTGGGCTGATTCGAGCGCTGACCACGGGTTGACTATACGCTCGCCGAGACCTCGCGGCCGTATAAGCACGTCGGCACTGCGCTCGCCACACAGCTGTGTAAGCTCAATGTACGGATACTCAAGCTCATTGGCACGTGCCAGCCTGTCACGGTTGTCTATCTCACTGTCAAATATGATACGGTCATAGGTCTCGGTGATGCGGAGTGTCAGACCGATGTCAAGCCGGCGGCCGAAATCGGTGACAAGGCTGTCGTAGCGCACAGTTGTGACGTTTCCCTGCTTCTCTACCCTGCCCGACTGCTGTGACGACTTGATCTGCATTTCTATGCAATAGCCGTCGTCGGCCATAAGTCGCCAGAAATCGGCATCCGGGCGATTGCACAAAGATGTGCCTTCACAGCTCCAGCTTATGCGGTCGGCATTTTCACTTATCTGAAACTTCAACATATTTTTCATTTAAGCCCCCCGTTATATTGAGTATTTTCACTTAAATTATAACCGTCTCACGCGGCGCCTGTCAATGCACAACACATTAACATTATTGCACTATATGAAACCGCTGCATTGACACATCGTACTTGGTGTGGTAAAATTATAGCGGGAGGTGAATTAAATGATATACCGTCTGAAAATTGCGCCGTTGCCCGACGTGATCACCGTGGGCCACATAAAATACCGGCACGGCTGGTTTTGCGAATACTGTCATAAAATGAACGTGCTGATATATGTGCTGTCGGGTGAGTTCATTTACGATTTTGCCGACGGGCATCAGGTTCATGTCCGTGCCGGCTCGTATTTGCTGATACCCCGCAATACGTCCTACCGCGTAACCGCCGGCGATGACTGCGAGTTTTATTACGCACATTTTGAGCTGTCCGAGCCGCTCACGCCAGTCACCGACGAGCAGGCCCTGGCGGCCTTGCTCGATCAGACGCGCTCGCAGCGCGACTCCCTTGACGGAAGCTATGACAAGCCATATTGCAGCGAAATATACCTGCTTGAAACGCTGTACCTCGGTGAGCGTGGAGAGTCGGTACGCTACCGGCTGTCGCGCTGTGAGGAATACCGCTCCGGATATAACGCGCTCGACCGTCTGCGACTGATCAATTCGTTTTTCAATCTGCTGCTTACCATTTCGGCCACAACGGGAGGACGTCTGCTGGACTCGCCCAAGCAATCGTCAACGCTGGTCAAGCTGACCGGATATATCGAAGAAAACTACACCATTCCCGTCTCGCTCGGAGATCTTTCCGACACCTTCGGCCTGTCTAAGCAATATATAATGAGGCTTTTCCGCCAGCAACTCGGCACCACTGTGTCGCGGTATGTCAATACCGTAAAGCTGCGTAAATCGCTCGACC
>URHI01000091.1 GCA_900547565.1 uncultured Eubacteriales bacterium
CATGTTAATCTCCATTCTGCCGCTTTGCGGCAGCACAAATAGTAATCAGTGAATTTTTCCTCGGCAAAATTCGTGCGTGAAAAAGTACATTTCACTTTTAGAGGGAAGCAACTTTCACGCTATATCCTTTCATACGCCTTAAGGCAGGCGCTTTATGCGCGGATCTGTGAATATATCAAGCTCGTCGTGGCTTGTGGTGGAAAATTCGGACACCACTGCACCGTCCGGACCGGCCGTGAACCAATGGCGCGTATCGGGCATTATGGTATACTGCTCACCCGGTGTCAGCTTGATTTCGTGAAACACGGTATAGTACCCCTTGGCCTCCTGCTCGGGCAGGTGAATGACACGCTCCTTGGTAGGCTCTCCCTCGACATAGAGATACACCTCGCCCCAACGGCATCTGAATGTTTCACGCTTTCCGTTATATCCGATGTCGGGAAGCGGAGCATGGCGGTGCTCCGGGCAGGTCTGCCCCGGAAACAGCACCATCTCTTTGGCACAGTATATGTCGGTGTTGATATAAACAACCAACTCAAGTCCGGTTTGTTCAAGCTCGCCCAGGCCGAAATCTGCCACCTCGATATTGTCAAGCTCCTTTTGCGTCATGACGATGCCCGCCCGACGGTAATACTCCGCCGCCAGCGCGGCGGCTTTGCTTTTGTCCATTTTATGTATATCCTCTCTGAAGTTATTTGAATTTCACCTGAGCTACGACCGGGCAGTGGTCACTGCCCTGTATAACAACGCCGTCGGCAATTATCTGGTGTGTCAGCACCTCAAGCGTGTCCACTGAAACATAAATGTGGTCGATTATGTCACCGCCGTTCGCGGACGGCATGCGGCATATTTTGTGGGCAGTAGAGGTTTTGGTATCGGCGCTTACCGTCGCCACCTTCATAGCGTCGCGCATAAAGGCCGAGTTGTCGATCTCTTCAAGCTCAACAGCACCCACCTGTGCGTTCCAGTCACCGCACACCAGCACGGGTATATCCGCATAGGTGCGCCGTAGAGTGGTGATAAGTGAAAGTATGGTATTGCAATCGTTTTTGCGGTACTGCACACCCTCAACCGAGTTGCTGGCACCTTTGTCGTAGGTATCACTGATAATGGTAAGGTGAGTGCTCATGACTGCAAAACGCCTGCCGTCACTGTTCCGACGGAAAACTACCCAACTGACTCCCCATGGAATGACTCCATCGCGGAAGCGGGTAAATCCGCTTTTTACCACAGTGAAATCATCCTTGCGGTATAACATCTGCTGATACATTAAATCGTCCTGAACGTCAATAAATGTTACACGCTCATAGTCGTCCATCAGCGGATACAGCGCCGCCATCTGACGCGGACGCGCCTCCTGAAGACAAATTATATCGGCATCGAGCCGGGCATACGTCTCGGCCAGACAGTGCATACGATAGACGGTGTCACGCGTATCATCAAACAGCACATTGCTTGATACTATGCGAAGTGTTCCGTCATCCCGTGCCACGGCGGCAAGCGGCATGGCAGTGACACACATAACGAGCGTCAACAACAGACAGATCGTTTTTACTGATTTATTCATGCTTTAAGATCCTCGGTCTCATTTGCGGCGCCGTACAACTACCGCAGCACCAAACAGTGCGACCGGCAACAGCACCGTTGCCGCGACGACCGAACCGCAACCGCCTTGCTTGCCGGAATCCGGAGCAACAGTGGTGGTATCCTTGGGGGTAGGATCAGGTGCAACGGTTGTTGTTTCAGGTGTGGTAGGAGCCGGCGCTTCAGTAGTGACGGGCGTGGTTACCGGCTCAGTCACCAGCGGTGGAAGTGTTTCCTCGGGTGTGGTATCTTCGGTGACGACTGTTGTGACCTTGGACGGGTCATAGTTCAGATCCTCCATATTGACAGCGTACAGCGGGCCTATAGCAAAAGTAAGGCCTTCGGGCTTTGAACGCATAACAAAGCCAACGTAATTCAGTCTGGTACGATCGCACGAACCGCCCGCGTCAACCATGAAATCATCCAGCTTCAGCAGGTATTCGTTCCATCCGCGGTCGAGCTGGGCGTAGTCATAGTTGATAGTGGGAACTATAGCCTTGTCGTAATAGAAATACATAGCACTCTCCTCGGTGTCCCGGTTACCGCCCGAGCACAGCTCAATGCCGTCGCCGTTGTTGTCATACAGCATAGTTTCATCCGAAACGTAGATCCAGACATATATATACTGTTTGCCTGAGATATCAAGGCTGTCGGCTGCCATGGCCGGCACTATGCGCACTGCCTTGGATGCCTGTGTGGTGGTGCCAACGGTGACCTCATTTGTGAGCTTGATGGCGGAGTCCTTGACGGAATAAACGCCCTCCGGGATATCCGGGACCTCGGGGGACACAGCATCGGTAGCGGCGATGCCGAGCGTCAGCACAGACAGCATCATAACGAGCACTACAGCAACAGATAGAATCTTTTTCATGGTTGACCTCCGTTTATAATATTTTATTTTTTTGGATTTCTTATTTTCACCGTATCAAGCGGTGTGATACCGTGGCGGCGGGCAAACTCCTCTGCTTCCGCCGTGATGACAGGATCTGCCACCTGGTACAGGTGGTGGGCATCACAACCGATCACAGCGGTGTTGCCGGTTGCGGCCGCAATGCTCCAAAAGCGGTCGCAGGGATAGTTGCGCCCCTGTTCTATTCCGAGACAGTTGATCTCAAGCGGAATGTCCAGCTCAAGGCAACCTCGGGCCAGTCGGGTCATATGCATGCGGTAAATATCATCGTCGGGAATGTAGTTGAGCAGGTCGGGGTGGGCAAGATAGGTGAATTTTCCGGTCGACAGCCCCTCAAGCACCTGATCTACATACTGTCCAAGCTTTTCCGCGTCCTCGGTAGGCGTGGGATTGTAGCTTCCGTCCTCATTGCCGATGTAATGCTGCCCCATGATCAGGTAATCATAATCATATTGCCCTATGAGTGACAGCATATCGTCAAACAGAGCGGGATAATACTCTGCCTCAAAGCCGATAAGTATTTCAATGCGGTCGCGGTACTCACGCCGCAAGGCCTCAAGCGAGCGAATGTAATCCTCAAGATCACGCTTCCAGACACGGAAGCGCGACTCGTGACCGTCCGGGAACGGCATCGGTACGTGGTCGGAAAACCCCAGGACCTTAAGTCCCCGCTCTATTGCTCGTTCGATACAATCGCGCTCATTTTCAGTGGCGTGATGGCAGCGGAAGGTATGGGTATGGTAATTTGCTGTCATTTTATCAGTTATAGCGCTCCCCTATTGACTCTACCAGCGTTTCAAGCGTCTTATTGATGGAAGACATCTGGCGCCTGTAGGCCGACGCGAGGTCTGTGGAATATGAAGTATTGAGCGCCCGCATCATGGCACCGGCCGGACGGACGGCCAGATAGCCGATATCATAGCGCAGCGTGCTTATAATAATGTCAAGAGATATGGTGGACTCCACATCCTTACTTATCTGTCCCTGAAGGTTACGCTCATAGTATGCCGGTGTCAGCACATTTTTGCTTTCGGCGCCCAGCGTGTCGAGCACGTACCCGGTCATATCGCGGTTGAGATTGGATATCGGAACCACCAGCACCGCCGCAACATTTGCGTTTATTGTATGATAGTAGCTGTCCTGCGCCTCGTCGTACTTGGGCATGGGCAATATTCCAAAGTCGGAATCCATTCCGCGCATGTCCTCGGCAGAGTGCAGCTCTCCGTAATAAAACAGCGCACGGTCTGACATGAATATATCATACATCAGCTTTTCGTCCTGATTATTGGCAGTTACATTGTAGGACAGAGTTTTGTCGTACAGCAGCTGTGCGGATTTGTTCAGCAGATTGACGCAACGCTCGGAGTAAAGCGTCATCTCGGGCACATCGTCGCTGTTTTTGGTTGCGTATCTGACGCCGCCCGCTATCGGCAGTGTACTTGCCATAGTCGCAAAGTACACAAGGCCGTATTTATCGCTCGCATCGCGTATACCATTGCCGTCGAGGTCGTCGGCAACATCCGAGGACATGGTGTACATCTGTTCAAGCGTCCATTTTTGCTCACGCACAAGGTCATACACATTGGTAAACTCGGTGTGCTGAGCAAAAATGTTCTTGTTGAACAGAATTGTTGATATCGAGCGCTTGTACATAGTGCCGATATCTCCTGTCAGGCAGAAGTTTTTATTATTTATGGACAGATCGGCGACACAGTTGGCATCCCACCACGGTGCGGTCATATCCAGCGTATCCATTGTATTAAGCTCGGTAACGTGTCCGCTCTCTGCCAGCGTGAAGCTGAGCAGACAGTTGACGTTGGCAATGTCATACAGGTCCTCTCCGGACGTTATCGCCGTTACGAGGTCGTTGCAGTTTGTGTAGGCCGAGCTGTGCGTTATCTCGATTTTGACGCCAAGCTGATCTTCAACAAAACGCGAGCGCTTGTATACCGCGTCATTAATAACACCGCCGTCCGGGCCTTCGGAACACTGCCAGTCGTAATCCGACCAGACAAACACATTCTTTGGATAGGCATACACACGGAAAGGCTGATCATTGTAGTTCAGGCCTGACGGCACATTTGCTGTGTAGCTTGTCGAGGTGTCAGCAGGCGTTCCCGAGTCGTTAGTGGTTGCTGAATTGGTTGTGGTGTCACTTCCGCCTTGCGGTGGCGTTGTACAGGCAGCGGCAAGTGGGAGACACAACAGCAGTACCATTGTAAGTACCGCCAGACGCACATCGATTTTTCTCATGGCAAACCTTCCTTAAAAAATATATTTATTTTATTTTTTTGCTTTTTCTGTGTATAACTGCTGCAGCCGCCGTAGCACATGCCATCGCAAACGGAGCCAGCATGATCACACTTCCGCCGCAGCCTCCGGACGCTTCAACAGCGGTATCCTGGGGTACTGTGGTTACGGAGTCGCCGGTTGTTACGGACGGAACGGTTGTCACCGGTGGAGCTTGGGTATCCGTTGAAGTAGTGGCGGACTTCTTGACCAGATCCTCCATGTTTACGGCATATATCGTGCTGACGGCATAAACTACCTCTTTGCCGGCCGTATTGTCTGCCGTGCGGAAATAGATCCGGATATAGTTGACGTTGGAAAAATCACAGCCCTGCGTCGGGTCGCCCGACTTGTTTGTGATTTTATCAAAGTAACTCACGGGCACAAGGAACTCATTCCAGCCCGACTTCAGCTTACCGTAAATCCCGCAGAGCGAACTGCTTCCGCTATTGATAGAAAGTGCGTTTTCATTGATGTCACAGGTACCGCCCGAGCACAGCTCAAACGATTCGGTGCTTACACTGCCATCCAGTGTGACATCCGAAACATACAGCCAGAAGTATATATACTTTTTTGATGAAATATCCACACTGCCGCCGCTGACAGACGGAATAAGCCGCACCAACTGTTTTGATCCGCTTGCAGTAGCCGAGCCTGAGCATGCGTTGTCCGTCATGGCTACGGCGCCGTCGCCCACGCTGTATTTTCCCTCGGGAATAGCAACCGATATATTGCTGTCTGTAGCCATGATACGGCCGAGCCGGATGTCAGTGCCTCCCGTGGTGTCTTTAGTGTACCAGCGCAGCGTCAGGCGGCATATGTTCATAATGTCACACACCCCTTCATACGACGAGCTGTCGTACATGTACCCTGAGATCCTGAAGTCGGGAATATAAATAAACACGGTATTCCAGCCGTTCTTCAGGCCGTACTTTGACAGATTGACCGACAGCTCCTGCACACGGTCCTTGGGCGACGAGCTGATGGTAAAGGCACAGTTGTCAGACAGACGGGATATATCTCCGACATACACCTCGGCGCATACATAGAAATAGTTTCCAAGCCCGAACGCCGGCACTTCTGCGCTGATTTTCAGTTCGCGGCTGCCGGTAAGTGTGGCGTCTGAAAAATCATAAATTAGCTCTCCGGGCAGTTCACCACGCTGGTGTTCGGCGCCTGCGGGCAAGCACAGGCACCAAAGCATGAGCACCGCCATCACAAACGGCCATATTTTCTTCATAAAAGCCCCTTCCCGCCCGAACATCATGTCAGAGCACAGCTTATTTTTCATTTTTAATTATACCCCGGTCAATTAATAAAGTCAATATACTAATTGCCGAAAATGAGGCCTGTCTTTTATACAATTTGACTGACACACGACGATCACAACTCACCGTCAAACAGCTCCTTGAGCAAGCAGCACGCTCCGCCGATCAGCGGTGCGTCCTCTCCGAAGCAGGAGTGAATGACCCGCACCTTAGTGTGACTTGCAGCCAGAATGTGGCTGTTTACAAAGCCCTCAACCTTCTCAAGGCACTCCTCGGGCAGATAATACCCTTCATGTCCTATGATTATGCACTGAGGATTAAGCAGATTGGTCACGCTTGTCAGCACGAGCGAAATTTTGTCTGTCAGGCTATCGAACACGGGACGGCAGGTAGGCAGTGACCAGCAACTGCGTATATCCCGGTAGGTAAGCTCCGGCATACCGGTCGCCTCTCTCAGCTTTCCGAGTACCACCGGCATACTTGCGTACTGCTCAAGACAGCCGCGCATGCCACATTCGCAAACCTCGCCGTGACTGTCAGCCTGGACATGTCCGATCTCGCCCGCAAAACTACTGTTGTTCTGGAACAGCTGCCCCTGCGTGACGATACCGGCGCCGACACCGGCGGTAAGCCCCATATAAATAAAATCGGTATATGCACAGCCACGTCCGTACAGGCTTTCGGCAAGCGCGGCGGCATTCATGTCGTTGTTGCTGACCACGCGCAGACCATAGCGCTCGCATATCAGCCTTCCGAATGAATAATCGGATATGCCGAAAAATCCGCGCGGGTTGAGTATGCGGTTATCAAGGCTGTCCACCGGACCTATTGACGATACGCCTACCCCCAGAATTCGGTCTGTGCCGCCCGCCGCCGCTATCACCTTGTCAAGCACGTCATACAGCTTGTCCGTCAGAGTGCGGCGCGACTCGCAGGATAGCGGTTGTTCCGCTTTTGAGATCAGCCTCAGCCTCAGATCTGTCAGCACTGCCGTCACCGACATACGTGAAATATATACACCGACTGCCAGCGGAGCTCCAGCAGATATGTCCAGCACGACACGGTTACGGCCGACGGCGGCGTTGCTCAGCTTTTCGGTCTCGGCAACAAACCCCTGATCTATCAGCTCGGAAACTATATTTGTCACCGCCATTTTGGTCAGCCCTATCCGGGCGGAAATATCCGTCCGGGACACGGCGTCCCCGGTGGCTATTATTTTAAGCACCAGGCCATGGTTTTTCTGCTTCTGACGCAGGCTGTTTACTCCGTAGTTATTGTGTGTCACAGTGATCTTCCCTCTCATACCGTGAAAAAATCTGTCTTATATTTACATTATAACACGTCCCCCGGCATAAATCAACAGCCATTTGCGGTGACACTCTCATGCCCTACGGCATACAATACTAATATCAATAAGTAGAGGTGGAGTTATCATGAACGAGCAGAATTATCCTGATGTCACCGGCGTACAGCGCAATCCGCGTATGGCACGTATGCTGTTTGCTCCACGTGCCGGCGAGCTGCAGGCCATTTCGGACTATACATATTACAGCATAGTGTTTGCCGACACAATGCCTGAGCTGTCGGCACTGTTTGAGGATATTTCGCTGACTGAAATGCGCCACTTCCGGCTTCTCGGCGACCTCATTGTTGCTTTGGGTGGCGATCCCGTAGTCAACCTGCGACTACATACCACGCCGCTCGGCCTGACTGAGGACAACGACAGCCGTGCCCCCGTGGCGGCCGTCCGGGTGGTCGAATCGCTGCTGCGTGATGAAGAGGCCGCCTCACGCGAGTATGCCCGCCTTGCCGCCGAGGATGAGCTTATCCGCCTCGTCATATCCCGTGAGCCGATTGAGCTTCAGCATAAGCACGCCCGCCGCCGACAGCACAAGCAGCGCAAG
>URHI01000092.1 GCA_900547565.1 uncultured Eubacteriales bacterium
AAAAAGCCAAGGCTGATGATCGGCCTGCCTGTCTCGGCCATTCAGATGGAATATAGCTTCCACAAGAAGGCTCCCAAAATGCTGGAGCTGGCCCGAACCCTGTTTGTCTCCGCCGCACAGAAGTGTCCCGATGTGGAATTCTTTGCTGAGGATGCCACCCGGGCAGAGAAGAACTTTCTGAAGGCTATCATCGGTGCAGCTATGGAGGCAGGCGTTAAGACTGTTACGCTGTGTGACGATGAGGGCGCCATGCTTCCGGATGAAATTTTCCGCTTTGTTAACGAGGTGATGGAGGATATCCCGGAGCTTTCACAAATCAATGTAGGTATGTCATGTAAGGACACTCACGGTATGGCCACGGCTTCCGCCGTAATGGCCGCCAAGGCAGGCGTCAATGAAATCAAATGCTGTGTGGGAGTCCACGATATCCCGGATCTGGATACCTTCGCAGGGATCATCGATCATTGCGGAGACAGATGCGGCTTCTGCTGCGGTATCAATACCAATGAACTGCACCGTACCACAAGGCAGATCAAATGGATATGCAATGCAGAGACCGCCGCTGCGGCTGTCGAAGCACCTGCTCATGAGATGATGAATGAAGAATATGCCGCTTTTGATATTCACGATACTGAGCAGACCATTGCCGGTGCCGTTCGGAAGCTGGGATATGATCTCTCCGACGAGGATAATGACCGCGTGTTTGAGGAATTCAGGCGCGTTGCAGAGAAAAAGACCGTCACCGTAAAGGATCTCGATGCCATTGTGGCAAGTGTGGCGCTGCAGGTGCCGCCTACCTATCGGCTGATCAGTTATGTAATCAACAATGGAAATATTATTTCTTCCTCCGCTCAGATCCAGCTGAGCCGTGACGGAAAAACACTGTCGGGTATTGGCCTTGGTGACGGTCCGATTGACGCGGCATTCCGAACAATCGAGCAGATTATAGGCCATCACTTTGAGCTGGATTCCTTCCAGATCCAGGCGGTTACAGAAGGCAAGGAGGCAGTCGGTTCGGCGCTTGTCCGTCTGCGTAACAACGGAAAGCTGTATTCCGGTAATGGAATTTCTACCGACATCGTCGGTGCGTCCATCAGAGCCTACATCAATTCCGTCAACAAGATTGTCTATGAGGAGGCAAACAGATGAAATTATCGTTTTCCACCAAGGGCTGGCATGGAAAAAATTTTGCTGAGCTTTGTTCCCTTGCCAAAGATCTGAGGTTTTCCGGCATTGAATTGCACAATGTCCGCAATGAGTTGTTTACCACCAGCGACAGCGCTTTTCGTGACTATTCCACAGTCGCTACACTGCGCGATCTGTACGAATTAAAGCTGTCCATCCCCTGCATAGAGAGCATTTGCGATCCGGCTGACCCGGCGCAAAAGCAAAGCGCTATGGATGAGATCACCGAGTGCATACGTGTTGCCGGGAATCTCCATATTCCGTATATACGGCTGCATGCCTCAGCCCACGGCGAGGATGACATGAATATCATGCAAGCCTTTCTGACAGAGCTTTTGCCCAAAGCGGAGGCTGTCGGAGTGACGCTTTTGCTGGAGACGAGCGGACTTTTCTCCAACACAAAAGTTCTGCGGGAGTTTCTCAATACCTTTGCCTGTGACAGCCTGGCGGCACTGTGGGATATGTATTCCTCCTATTTTGTTGCGGGAGAGGAGCCGGAGAGCACAATTGAAAATCTGGGCGCATATGTCAAACATATTCACATCAAGGACGCGGCAACCACGCCTGGCGGCATACAGTATTGCCTTATGGGAGAGGGGGAATTGCCCATTCACGGTTTTATCGCAGCCCTTCGTTCGGTAAACTATGACGGGTTTATATCTTTGGAGTGGGATCCCAAATGGTGCGAGGAAATTGATGACATGGAGATTATCCTGTCCCAGTTTGAGAATTACATGAGCCAGTTCAGCGACACCTCCAAGTCGGATAATTCGCTGTATTATAACAAGGCACATACGGGAAAATACGTCTGGAAAAAGGAGCTTTTGATAGACTGCACTTTTTCGCAGGTACTCGACCGCATGGTGGAGGAATTTCCCGACCATTTGGCATTTAAGTATACTACGCTCGATTATACCAGAACCTATTATGAGTTCCGGCGTGATGTGGATACTTTTGCCCGCTCGCTCATTTCGCTTGGCGTAAGGGCCGGGCATCATGTGGCTGCCTGGGCTACAAATGTGCCGCAATGGTACATTGCTTTTTGGGCCGTGACCAAAATCGGTGCGGTGCTGGTATCTATGAATACCGCGTATAAGATTCATGAGGCGGAATATTTGCTCAAACAGTCGGATACTCATACCATTGTTATGGTTGACGGTTTCCGGGATTCAAACTATGCCGCTATTATTTCCGAGCTTTGTCCCGAACTTCAGCACACCAAGCCCGGTGAACCGCTGCACAGTAAGAGATTGCCGTTTTTACGCAATGTCATCACTGTCGGCTTCAAGCAAACAGGTTGTATCACCTGGGAAGACGCGATCGCACGAGCTGATATGGTGCCGGTGGAGGAGTTGAATCGTCGTGCAGCGGCAGTGGACAAGGATGATGTCTGCAATATGCAGTACACTTCCGGAACTACGGGCTTTCCCAAGGGTGTTATGCTGACCCATTACAACGTCGTAAATAACGGCAAATGCATCGGAGACCGTATGGACCTCTCCACGGCCGACCGTATGATGATCCAGGTGCCCATGTTCCACTGCTTTGGTATGGTGTTGGCTATGACTGCCAGTATGACGCATGGAGTTACTCTGCTTCCGCTTCCGTATTATTCTCCCAAACCGGCACTGGCCTGCATCAACAATGAGCGTATCACGGCGTTTCACGGTGTTCCGACCATGTTCATCGCCATGCTGGAGCACGAGGATTTCCCCAAGACCGATTTTTCCTACATGAGAACAGGTATTATGGCGGGAAGTCCATGCCCCATCTCGGTTATGAAGGATGTTATTGAAAAAATGCACATGAATGAGATCACCATCGTATACGGACAGACCGAGTCCTCGCCCGGATGCACTATGAGCTCGACGGATGATCCCATTGAAGTCCGTGTCGGCACGGTGGGACGTGCATTGCCTGAGATAGAATGTAAGATCGTTGATCCGGAGACAGGGGAGGACTGCCCGGACAATGTGACGGGGGAATTTGTCGCACGCGGCTATAACATTATGAAAGGATATTATAAAATGCCCAAGGCGACTGCCTCAGCCATAGACAAAGACGGCTGGCTGCACACGGGAGATCTTGCCTGCCGTACACCGGAGGGTAACTACCGTATCACGGGGCGTCTGAAGGATATGATCATCCGCGGCGGTGAGAACATTTATCCCAAGGAAATAGAGGAGTTTATTTATACGCATCCCAAGGTCAAGGATGTGCAGGTTATAGGCGTGCCGGACGAACAGTACGGCGAGGAGATCATGGCCTGCATTATTCTCAAGGACGGCGAGAGCATGACGGAAGCAGAAATGAAGGAATATATCAATTCGCACATGGCTCGCCACAAGGTGCCGAGATATATTGATTTTGTCAAGGAATTTCCTATGAACGTAGCCGGTAAGATCCTCAAGTACAAGATGCGTGAGGATGCAATTCAAAAACTTGGCCTGCAAAAAGCGGCTAAGGTCGTAACGGCGTGATCGAAAACAGAGCATCAGCATAGCTGGTGCTCTGTTTCTGTGTAGAGCATGGTGCAGATTACAGCGGAATATTGAAATATCATGAGCCGTAAAAGGTGATATTGGTTTTTCGCAAAAGACTCCAAAACTTGTTGACAGGTGAACAATTTTCCGAAAAGTTGTTGACAAGTAAACAATACAGTGGTATAATATGTCGAAAACATATAGAGCGAGAAAGGGGGTACTTCGATTGGCAAAAGAACGCTTCAGCCAGCTTGTACGTATGGTAAGCCGGCTTGACAAAAGTATAAAGTCACTGGAAAATGCCGCATCGCAGACGCTTGGTGTCAAGAGTGTACACATTTTCTGCGTCTATTCCTTGATTGACGCGCCCGATGGCCTTACTGCAAGCGAAATCGCTAAGAAAAACGGTATTAACCGTTCGCTGATATCCCGCGAAATAGAAAAGCTGAACAGTGCCGGGGTGACATGCTACAGCGACACTAACCGTTATAACGCTCATATTATGTTAACTGAGCGCGGCCGTGAGGTGGCACAGAAGATCTTCCGCATCGGGATTGAAAGTCAGAAGAAAGTCGACAGTGCTATCTCCGAGGAGGAGTTGAATACCTTTTATTCCGTGCTCGGACGTATGACAGATATTCTGACGGGCATCACGGATGAGATGAAAAATCAATAAGGAGAACGATGATGAGCAACTATGTTATTTTTACGGATTCAGCCTGTGATATCCCTTCCGATATGCTGGCTGAATGGGGGGTGCAAAAGTGCGACCTTACCTATTCATTTGCCGGTGAAGATAAGGAGTACCGGGAAAAGGATATGGCAACGGCTGATTTTTATCAGAAAATGCGCGATGGCGGCGTGGCAAAGACCGCTGCTATCAATATAAAAACCTTTACAGACGCATTTGAGGAGTATGTAAAGGCTGGTACTGATATACTTTATCTTGGTTTTTCTTCCGGTTTGAGCACCACTTTCAACTCAGGGCGCATGGCCATGGAGGACCTGAAGAGCCGTTATCCGGAACGCAAATTGCTGGCAGTGGACAGCCTTGCCGCTGCCGCAGGGTTTGGACTGCTGTTGTATCTTACGGTAAAACAGCAGAAAGCGGGCGCTTCGATAGAAGAGGCTGCCGCATATGCCGAGAACACACGCCTTCACCTGTGTCACTGGTTTACGGTTGACGACCTGGTTTATCTTAAACGCGGCGGACGTATCAGCCCAACTGTGGCATTTGTCGGAAATGTGCTGGGCATCAAGCCCATACTTCATGTCGATAACGACGGGCATCTGATCAACATGGGCAAGGTTCGGGGCAGAAGAAGCGCAATTAAGGCGATGGCCGATAAATTCGGTGAGCTGGCAGAGGGTGCTCCCGCCGAAAACACTATCTTTATCGGTCAGGCAGACTGTATAGCTGATGCCGAGCTTCTTGGTGACATGCTTGAAAAGCAATATGGAGCCAAAGTTGAGAAAATCCTGAATATCGGCAATGTCATCGGCGCACATTCCGGGCCCGGCACGCTGGCACTGTTCTTTTTGGGCAAGGAACGCTGACATTTTGGAGCAGAGAAGGAAACAGAGTTATAATGATAGCCAACGAAGAAACATCTATTCATTTGCTGGACGGTCTGCTGATGGCCAGAATGGCTACAGGAGGGGCAGCTGAGCTTCGCGCCAACGCGGATACCGTCAATAATCTGAATGTTTTTCCCGTACCTGACGGTGATACGGGCGATAATATGTGCCGCACGATTGAAAGCGGAGTAGTAGCTTTGGATCGGCTCAATACTGATGACCTGGGAGAGGTTATGTCGGCTTTGTCGAACGGCATGCTGTTCGGGGCACGCGGCAATTCCGGCGTTATTCTGTCGCAGTTTTTCGGCGGCATGGCCATGGGATTTGAAAATTGCAGTCAGGCAGATGCCGAAACTATCGGAAACGCACTGCAAATGGGTGTGAAAAAGGCGTATGCCTCGGTGCTGACACCTACCGAAGGCACTATTCTGACTGTTGCCCGTGAGGCGGTGACATATGCGGTATCCCGGCTGACCAAGCAGAGCACGGTGAATGATCTGTTTGCGGACCTGGTCAAGGAGATGCACGATTCGCTGGCGCGTACTCCCGAGCTTCTGACCGTATTGAAGGAGGCTAACGTCGTTGACAGTGGCGGCGCGGGGCTTATGTACATTATGGAGGGATTTTATAAGGTACTGAAGGGAGAGCAGGTCAGCTCGGAGGCATCCGTCCTGCACCGCGACGCGCCGGCTGTGGATTTTTCCGCTTTTAACGCTGACAGCGAGATGGTTTACGGTTATTGTACGGAACTTATGTTGCAACTGCAGAACAGCAAGGTGGATGTGGAAGACTTCGATGTTTCGGTAATCGTCGAATATTTAAGCGGCATTGGTGATTCCATTGTTTCATTCAAGAACGGAAGTCTGGTAAAGATTCACGTGCATACCATGGAGCCGGAAAAGGTTATTGGCTTTTGCCGTAAATTCGGCGAGTTTGTCGCAGTGAAGATCGAGAATATGTCGGTTCAGCACAATGAGACGATTGGGAAGCAAGAGCCGGACAGTAAGACTGTATCGCATGATATTAACGAGAAGGAATACGGTATTGTCGCAATTTGCAGCGGCGATGGCATTGAAGCCACCTTCCGCGAGTTGGGCGTTGACTTCATTATTTCCGGCGGGCAGACCAATAACCCTTCCACTAAAGATTTTTTAGATGCCTTTTCACATATCCGGGCGAAACACATCCTGGTCTTTCCAAATAACAGCAATATTATTATGGCAGCCAAGCTGGCGGCGCAGATGTATGACGGGGCGCAGATCCATGTGGTGGAAAGCAAAAATCTCGGAGCCGGATATGTAGGTATTGCCTCTCTGGCATCAATGGATACGGAAAACGATACGACAGAGAATATTCTGTCACAGATTGATCAGACTATGGCGAATGTAACGACGGCAGTCATTTCTTCGGCTGTACGTGACGCAGATATGGGAGGCGTTCACATTCAAAAAGGTGATTTTATCGGCTTTATAGACAAGGAGATTGTTGTGGACGCCGATACACGGCTTGAGGCGGCATGCCGTATGGTTGACAGGCTGCTTTTGGGAGACGAGGATGTCTTTATGCTTACCTTATTTGGTGGGAAGGATGCGACAAATGAGGATAACACGTCACTGCAAGAGTATTGCAGCGAACATTATCCGCAGGTTGAGACGTATTTTGTGGACGGCCAACAGGATATTTATTGCTATATCATGATGGCCGAAAAATGTGACTGATGCTATGTACGCAGAATAAATCAATACTATAGACGATCCCCAGATATTTATCTGCGGACGGGGTTTAATAATTATCGGGAAAATTAGTGAATTGAGGCGGCAAATCAGGGAAGGGAACATATGTCCTTCTCAGCGGTCGCGGGGGATGGGCGGTGCAGGTGGTAAGCATGAAAAGCTGCAAAAAGCGGTGACAGGTAATCCCGTCACCGCCCTTTGCTTAAGGCTGCTGGGCTCTATCCCGAATTTTGTGTAAACTGTGCAGGAGCGGTGTAAAACATAGCGAAAATTGTATTTTCGAGAGGTCGGATAACGACCTCTTGATTACATTATAGCGTAAATCGGAGTGGTTGTCAAGGGCGGCGAAGCCGTTCCATCATAGCAAGATAAAGCATTTTGAACAGGCTGTCGTCGGTAGGAAAAACGGCTTTGGATTTGGTGACCTTGCAAAGTTGGCGGTTAAATCCTTCAATGGTATTCGTGGTATATATCAGCCGCCTGACCTCTTTGGAATATTTGAAATACGTGCTGAGATCCGCCCAATTTTCTCGCCAGGATCTTGAGATCTTAGGGTACTTCTTGTCCCAGATCTCTGCGAAAGAATCCAGGGCGTCGAGCGCTGACTGCTCGTCCACTGCGGCATATACGGCTTTCAGATCTGCCATAAGCGCTTTGATGTCCTTGTATGACACATATTTGCTTGAATTGCGCAACTGATGGATGATGCAGTTCTGTATCTCGGTCTGAGGGTATACGGCTTCAATTGCCACGGAGAATCCTGTGAGGTTGTCCGTACAGGCGATGAATATATCTTCTCCCCCGCGATTCCTGAGCCCGTTAAGCACCGAAGCCCAGTAGCGGCTTTTTCTTTTGGCTGTGCCACACGAATGGGGACAACAGCAGAGCGAGACGTTTCTTCTGACGCACCGGCTTCCATAACCCCCATCCTTTGACACATATATTCCCGTACCTTCCTGA
>URHI01000093.1 GCA_900547565.1 uncultured Eubacteriales bacterium
CCTCGGCGCGCGCCAGTATTCCACCCGCCTCCGCGGCGTCGCCGCATGAATAATATACATTTTTTATGCCGTTACGGCGCGCGTTGCGCCAGGCACATTCAACCGCCGACGGCACAATCTCAATGCCGATGACACTCTCAAACCGCTCCGCCATGGACAGTCCTATCGTACCCGCACCGCAGTACAGGTCCACCAGCGTGCCGCCCTGTCCGGCAAGCTCACCCGCAAGGCCGTACAAAAGCTCGGCACAGTCATGATTGACCTGATAGAATGAATCGGGAGCGAGCGTTATATCAAGCCCGCACAGCCGGTCGGCAAGCTCCATGCTTCCCCAAAGCGGTATGAACTGCTCTCCGAGAATGACATTTGTGTTGCGGCTGTTGACGTTCAGCATAATTCCGCTGATATCGGGAAATGCTGCCGTCAGCTCGCGGCACAGCTCCCCTCCGCCGGGCAGCAGGCTCACCGCACTTTTATCCGATGCCACATTTCCGACTGATCCGCCGTTCACCACCAGACACACCGTAATGTTGCCGCTGACCTCACCGCGGCGCAGATAAATGTGCCGCAGTACCCCCCGGCCGCGGCTCTCGTCGTAAGGCTCCCAGCCGTGCCTGTCGCCGAAATCGCACACCGCCGCGGCAATATTGCCGAACACACCGGGCTGCAGCTGACAGTCACAGCCACCCGCGAGCGAGTGGGTTTTGGTCGCATAGATGCCAGCTCTCAGCCGCCCGTCACGACCGCGCGCTACCGGAAACTGCGCTTTATTGCGATATCCCGACGTAACGCCTGTCGCGCGGGTCCGGGCAATTTCGGCTTCAACGCCCGCCCGTCTGAATGCCTCTCTCACCATGTTACGCTTCAGCTCCAGCTCATAAGCGTAGTCTATGTGGCGGTAAACGCACCCGCCGCAGCTTTCCGGTGCCCGGCACACGCCCTGATTTATGCGGTGCTCCGACGGGCGCAGTACCTCAAGCAGTCTTGCCACATAATAGCTTTTGTTTACTTTTATCACCGCCGCCCGGACTCTGTCCCCGCTGACGGCTCCACGTACAAAAACGACTGCCCCGTCGTATCTGCCGACGCCGCAGCCGAGATTGTTAAGATCGGTTATTTCCAGCTCTATCTGCTGATTTCGCACCAACCGCTCAGACATAGAACTCCGCCCCGTCCTCCAGCCGCAGGCAGCCGATTCGTCCTCCGCGTCCGGCACCGCAGTCGATGCCTATCACTCCGTCACCACGGAAAATGCACCCCTCTTTGCCGCCGGGTATCTGCGACGTGGGAATATGCCCCGCTATGACGGTTTTGCCTTCAAACGGCGGCCTTCCGGCAAAATCCACCGGCGTGCCGAAAAAATCCTCCGGCTCACATTCGCCGTCACCGCCCTCGGGCAGGTCGCCAAGCCCCGCATGTACCAGAACATAGCTCTTTCCCTTGACCTGAATCTCCTCGTAAAGCGCCATGTCGGACAGATAATCGAGCACGCCCTCCTTCATTTCGGCATCAAGCGCACGGTAGCCTTCAAACGTAGGCTGACCGCCATCCGCCATCCACCCCATCATATCATTTTTGAATGCGGCCCCGGGCGTGCTTCCGTCCTTCAGCATACGCTCAAAGCCGGTCAGCATGCGCACCGCTCTGAAATCGTGCTCGCCCGCAACGGCATAAATATTGTAACGCATACTCATGTCGCACACCAGCTCCATGGGCTCATCGCCGTAGTCTACAATATCTCCCAGCACGTACATCACGTCTCTGTCACGGAACCCGATCTGTCTGAGCAGCTCCATGAACTCGGTATAACAGCCATGCAGATTTGCGGTCACATATGTCATGGTAAATCCATCTCCTTACCTCCATGCTCAGACCAGCCTGAGCGAACAGCTTTTTATGTATTCCGTTTCGATTGCGGCATCGGCCGCCGAGATCATTTCGGCAAGCCGGTCGCAGACCGGATCCTCGGTATAAAAATGTCCTGCTTCAATCAGATTTATGCCCAGCTCCTCGGCAGCGATCATACGGTGATAGCCAAGGCGGCCACTGACCAGCGTATCGGCTCCCGCCCGGCGGGCGGCTGCAATGAAATCCTTGCCCTCTCCGCCCAGCACTGCGACGCGGGCACACCTCCGTCCGCACGATGCAACCAGCACGCCCGGCGCGCCCAGCGCGCCCTTTACCTGCCGCCCAAGCTCCAGCGGGTCGACCGGAGACTCCAGCGTACCGATGCGCCCCATTGGACTGCCTTCATCGTCGCAGAAAGGCCTGACGTCCTCAAGACCGAGCGCCTCGGCCAATATGTCATTGACTCCGCCCTCCAGCGCGTCCAGCCGCGTGTGAAACGACATGACGCATATTCCGGCGCGGACAAGATTTATCAGCTTTGCCCCTGTGCCGTCGTCCGGCGTAAGGCTGTGCAGCGGGTCGAAAATCAGCGGGTGATGCGACACCACAGCGTCATAATCGCCGTCCACCGCCGTATCGGCCACCTCTCCGGTGACGTCCAACGCAATGAGCACGCGTCTCACCTGCCGGTCGGGATCGGGACAGCACATAAGTCCGTCGTTATCCCAGTCACAGGACAGCGAGCGCGGAATTCTGATATTGAGGTATTCATAAAGCTCCCGGACGTTCATATGTGTGCCTCCGCAAGTAAATTTTCAAGCTGACGTAAAACAACCGCCTCGGCATCGTCGGACATAGGATCAAGTCCTCTCGCCCGCACAATGGCGGCATGATGGCGGCACTGCTGTACGAGATACTGACGGTACAGCTCCCCGCCCTTTTGTATGTTGCACCTGCCAAGTTCCAGCTCGGCGGGAGAATAGTCTGTATTGTGCCCCGTATATTCGGCGCAGATCGTCTGATAGATACGTCCGTCCGCCTTCGACATAGCCTCATCTGTTATCTCAAAGCCATGCGACAGCAGATACCGCCGCAGCTCGCTGCGGCGCGTCATTGGCTGAAGTATCAGCCGTATATCCGGGCTTCTCACCCATTCCGCCGCCTCAATAATGCCGGAGATCAGCTCTCCACCCATGCCGAACACGGCGATGTCGGACGGCTCATAGCGATCTATGCCGTGCAATCCGTCGGTCAGCACCAGGCGCACGCGGTCACCGAGGCCGTAGCGATCCACCGTCTGCCGCGCACGGTCAAGCGGGCCGGGACGTATATCCGACGCAACAGCAGCTGTGATCCTGCCCTCCAGCACCAGCGCGACAGGCAGATAAGCGTGGTCTGTTCCCACGTCGGCCAGAAGTCCGCCGCGGACATATGCCGCGGCGGTGGCCAGCCTGCCGTCAAGTCGTGGCGGGTTCAGACTCATTTGCCGGACGCAAGAAATTCGTTGAGCTTTGCAACCAGCTCATCGGCATCGGTTCCGTGAACGGCGCAGGCGTCAGCTATGCTTTCACCGCGCGAGGCGGGGCAACCGAGGCAATGCATACCGATCTCAAAAAAGAATTTAGCGGTATTGACATCATACTCCAGAACGTCGCCTATAAGTGTTTCTTTGGTTACCTGCATTTAATTTTCCTCCGTAATTATTTATTTGATTATATTATAAAGCCAAATCACATGATTGTCAATCACCTTTTTGGTAATAACATTATTTTTCAAAATTCGTCCAAAGCCCTTGACAACACCGCCGGGGTATGGTATAGTAGCATCAGAAATGTTATCGGAGGACGGCTCATGCTTTCAGCTCGTTCATATCCCTATGCTTATTATTACCGCGCCTATTACTGCGGCGCGGAAGTGTCGGCATTGGCATGAGCGGGTATACATAGGGCGTACCGTATGTGCACCGCGGCCATTGCCGCGGTGCTTTTTGATTTTCCGAAAAAACAAATCAGGAGAGAAAATCATGACTATCGTTGATTTACTTGAGCAAAACAAAGATCTGTACGGCGACGAGGTAGCATTGGTGGAGCTTAATCCGGAGCTGCCCGAAACACGGCGGCTGACCTGGCGCGACTACGACCTGGTTCAGCCTACCGCAAACGCCACCTACCGCCGAGAGATCACCTGGCACGTGTTTGACGAGAAAGCTAACCGGTTTGCCAACGCGCTGACCTTACGCGGCATAGGCCGCGGCGACAAGGTAGCAATACTTATGATGAACTGCCTTGAGTGGCTGCCGGTATACTTCGGCATACTCAAAACAGGTGCGCTCGCCGTACCGCTCAACTTCCGGTATTCCTCCGATGAAATTCAGTATTGCCTGGATCTTTCCGAGTCGGACGCACTGATTTTCGGTCCGGAATTCATCGGCCGTGTCGAGGAGATAGCCGACAGCATAAGCCACAACCGCCTGCTGATCTACGCAGGCCCCGGCGTTGTGCCCACATTTGCCGATGACTATGCCTCAATGACGGCAGATTGCTCCTCGAAATTCGAGTCGCGCGGCATTACCGAGGATGACAACGCCGCAATATATTTTTCATCCGGTACGACCGGCTTTCCCAAGGCCATACTGCACAGCCACCGTGCGCTGATGCACTCCTGCCGCGTCGAGCAGGCGCATCACGGCCAGACGCATGACGATGTTTTTCTTTGTATACCTCCGCTTTATCACACCGGCGCAAAAATGCACTGGTTCGGCTCGCTGCTCGTCGGCGGCCGCGCGGTACTGCTCAAGGGCACACGCCCGGCCTTTGTGCTCGACGCCGTGTCTCGTGAGAGGTGCAGTATAGTCTGGCTGCTGGTGCCGTGGGCACAGGACATTCTGGCAGCACTTGACTCGGGAGAGCTTAAGCTGTCCGATTACGACCTGTCCTGCTGGCGGCTCATGCATATCGGTGCACAGCCGGTGCCGCAGAGTCTTGTACGGCGGTGGCTTCAGTATTTCCCAAACCACCAGTACGACACAAATTACGGTCTGAGCGAATCAATAGGTCCCGGCGCAGTACATCTCGGGGTGGAAAACGTTGACAAGGTCGGCGCCATCGGTGTGCCGGGCTTTGGCTGGCAAACAAAAATAATCGGTGATGACGGAGGCGAGGTCATACAGGGCGAGGTAGGCGAGCTGTGTCTGCGCGGCGACGGCGTCATGGTGTGCTACTACAACGATCCCGAGGCAACTGCCGCGGTGCTCTCCCCTGACGGCTGGCTTCGCACCGGCGACATGGCCATGCAGGACGAGGACGGCTTTATATGGCTGGTCGACCGCAAAAAAGACGTTATAATCACGGGCGGCGAAAACCTGTACCCTGTGCAGATAGAAAACTATCTCAGCGCGCACCCCGACATAATGGATGTTGCCGTCATCGGTCTGGGTGCTTCCGGTATGCTGGCTGCTCTGGGCGCAGCCGACAAGGGGGCCGTCATCGGTCTGCCCGATGCGCGGCTCGGAGAAATAGCAACGGCTATTATACAGCTCAAAAAAGGACACGAATGTACCGCCGAGCAGATAAATGAATTCTGCAGGGGCTTGCCGCGCTACAAGCGGCCGCGGCGCATTATCTTTGCCGATGTGCCTCGCAATCCCACCGGAAAGATCGAAAAACCGCGTCTGCGCAAAATGTACGGTGCCGACGAGCTGGTCAACTCTCAGAATAAATCCTGAGTCAGACCGGCTGACATAATAAATACCTAACGGAGCTGAAATTTATGGATAAACACCTGAAGACCCGCTGGTGGCTGCTGGCGCTGGGAACACTGGTGCTGCTGTTCGCCGGTGTAATATACGCGTGGTCGGTAATAAAAGCACCGTTTTCGTCCGAGCTGGGCTGGGACGGCGCCGCACTGACCTTCAACTTCACACTGACAATGTGCTTTTTCTGTCTTGGCGGTCTGGTATCCGGATTGCTGGCCCGTCGGCTGTCGGTACGTGTGCGTCTTGTCGCTGCGGCGGTACTGGTGGCAGGCGGCTTTGCGGTGGTGTCACAGCTTCAGCCTGGAGGAATTCTTCTGCTGTATATCGGCTACGGCTTTATGGCCGGAAGCGGTATCGGCATTGTGTACAATGCAATCATATCTACTGTCAATGCCTATTTCCCCGACCGCAAGGGCGTGGCGACCGGCGCACTCATGATGGGATTTGGCTTTTCCACCATGCTTGTCGGCAATGTGGCCGTCCGGCTGTTTGAGGCACCCGGAATCGGCTGGAGGACAACTTATATCTGTCTCGGCGCAGTGCTGGGAGTGCTGATACTCGCCGCGGCGTGGCTTATGAAGATGCCCGGACCGGGCATGAGATTCCCTGCCCCCGCGACTGAGCGCCGTACAAAACCGCATCACGCCATACAAAATCAGCCACCCGCACCGCAAGCAGCTGACCGTCCCGTCTCCGAATCGCCGGCCGAGCTGTCCGCTCCGCAGATGCTGCGGCGGCTGTCGTTCTGGAAGCTGTTTGTATTCTTTATGCTTTTCGCTTCGGTGGGCAGTACTGCAATAGCCGGAGCCAAGGGACAGTTTGAGGCGTTGGGCGCGGTAGAATACGCGACGGTGCTGGCCGGCGTGCTGACGGTATGCAACGGACTCGGGCGTATAGTATCCGGCGCGTTTTTCGATGCCTTCGGCCTGCGCCGCACACAGTATCTTACCAGCATTGTGGTGATTGCCGCCACGGCACTGACTTTTGCCGGATACCTGTTCAGGCTGACAACGGTCGGCGTGGTGGGGCTGTGCCTGTGCGGTTTCTCATACGGATTTTCCCCCACCGTATCGGCGGCGTTTGTATCGGCTTTTTACGGGCAAAAGCATTTTGCGCTCAATTTTCCCATACTCAATCTTATTCTCATTCCCGCTTCTTTCGTTCCCACTCTGACCGCATCTTTGAGCAATACGCTGACCTTCGGCGTGCTGGTGGTATTTTCAGTCGTCGGACTTGGAATCAGCCTAAGTATAAAACACGCCTGAGTACATATTTCCCCCGGATTGAATAAGTCCGGGGGATTTATTTGTATTTCTATTGACAAAGCGCGTTTTATAATGTATAATAACATATCAACTTTTATGGCGGCAGGAATCCCGGGCCGCCGTTTGTGTTACAATCAACAGGAGGCTGATATGCACATTACCATAACAGGCAGGACAGGCAGCGGAAAGACCACTATAAGCAAGCTTATCCGCGACCAGCTTGGCTACGAGCGCTACAGCACGGGCGAATACCAGCGCGAAATTGCACTGAAAATGGGCGTCAACATGGTGGAAATGAATGAGATCATGCATGACAATCTGTCCTACGACCACATGATAGACAGCACAGTGGAGCGCGTATCCCGCGAGCGTGCAGATGACAATATCATTTTTGACTCCCGCATGGCATGGCACTTTGCGGTCAAGTCTTTCAAAATATTCGTGTCCATCGACCCGGAGGTTGCCGGGCAGCGGGTGTTCAACGACCCACGCTCCGAGGAACCGTACACCAGCGCAGAGGAGGCAACCAAGCAGCTTGTCATACGTTCGGACGCCGAAAATATGCGTTTCCGAACCATTTACGGTGTTGACAACTATGACTATGCCAACTACGACCTCATTCTCGACACCACATATTCGTCGATCGACGATTACATTCCAATTATCAAGGAGGCGCTCGACGCCTATGTTGCCGATCCCGAGGCATACCGCCGCCGCATATACATTTCGCCGAAATCGCTTATCATTCTCGGTGATGCGGGTACTTCGGACAACGAGCCGATTACTGTAATTCCCTACAAGCTCAAGCATTTTACCGTTACCGGAAAGGCAGCGGTACAGCGTGCGCTGAAGGCGGGGCAAAAATACGTTATAGCCGATATTCCGGAGATAAAATAATATTTTATTTGTTTTGAGCATTGTATTTAAATACCGGTGGAGAACTCCGATGCCGAGGAGAAAAAATCACTTTACTGCTAAAAGGCGGTAAAGTGATTTTTTATAATAGTTAGTTGGACTGTAGGGGATATAGGGGGATTGTCTGTCAAGGACGGTGGAGAACTTATTTT
>URHI01000094.1 GCA_900547565.1 uncultured Eubacteriales bacterium
GCGGTCGACGACTATCAGGATCTGCTTCGGCTGTCGGTGGCATCGGCAGGTAACGACCACCGTCTGGGCGGATTTGAGGCGCCGCCGGCCATTGTATCCATGTTTGTTGGCGATGAGCTTGAGGCAATAATCGATTCGATAGTCGACGGCAAGCATTACAGCGATTCGGGGCGGAGATATATGGATCTCGGAATTCCTTCGATCCCTGTGTTTCGCAAGGACAATACCGACCGCAACCGTACCTCGCCATTTGCCTTTACCGGCAAAAAATTTGAGTTCCGTATGCCGGGTTCGTCACAGAATATGGCTATGCCCAATATCGTGCTCAACACAGCGGTGGCCGAGTCATTCCGCGTGTTTGCCGACGAGCTTGAAGGCGCGGCAGATTTTGACGCGGCGCTGGCGTCGCTGCTGCGCCGGACATTCACCGAGCACCGCCGCATAATATACTCAGGCAACGGCTACAGTGAGGAATGGGTTAAGGAAGCGGAGCGGCGCGGACTGTCGAATTTTGACAATTCGCCGGCAGTATTCCCGGTCATGACGGCGCAGAAAAACGTCGAGCTGTTCACCAGACACGGCGTTATGAGTGCTACCGAGCTTAAGTCGCGGCAGGAAATTATGTTTGAAAACTATTCAAAAATAGTGAACATTGAAGCACTGACAATGATAGAGATGGCCAGCCGGGATATAATTCCCGCGGTGAGCCGGTACATAGGCAAGCTGGCATCTGCGGCGCTGGCAAAGCGATCGTTTGAAAGCTCTATCGACTGCACGGTCGAGCATGAGCTTGTCACCAAGCTGTCGGGGCTGAACACACAGTCGATGAAATGTCTCAGCCGGCTCAAGGAGGCGGAGGAGAGAGCGGCGACAATACACCCCGAGCAGGCGTTGGCCGAGCACTACCGCGATGAGGTAATTCCCGCCATGAAGGATCTGCGGGAGTATGTTGACGCTATGGAAACCATGACGGAGGCGGCTGACTGGCCGTATCCGAGCTACGGCGACGTGATGCTGAGAGTCTGAGCAGTCTTGCCGGACAACGCTGAATTTTCAAAAAGGAAGGAACTGCAAAATGGAGAAGGGCAGCATAACACTTCGTTATCTTCAGAGCTACATAGCCGCCAAGGACCACTCGCGCGATGACCCAAACCACAGCTCGTTAAACACGTTTGTCAAGCTCACTGAGGAGCTGGGAGAGCTGGCAAGACACGTCGTGCGCGGATCGCGCCACGCAACCGGAGAAAGCGATATCAAGGGCTCGGTCGAGGAGGAAATATACGATGTGCTGTATTACCTGCTGCTGTTTGCGTCAAACGAGGGCGTGGACATAGAAAGCTGGATACCGCTCAAAGAGGAGATCAACCGCCGCCGCTACCCCTCCGGCGTCAAATTCGATCCGGACGGAGAGACGCTCTGAATGAAGACCGCAATCATAACACTCAATCCCGGTATTGACCGCATAATGTATCTGCCCGGTCCCGCCCGGCTCGGAACGCTCAACCGCGCCGAGCGCGTGGTGGTCAGTCAGGGCAGCAAGGGTGCCAATGTCGCTATTATGCTGCGAAAATTCGGTCACGATCCGGCGTATTTCACCTTTAGCGGCGGCGAGCTTGGCCCGCTTTCCGAAAAATTCACAAATGAGTACGGCGTGGACGGCCGCTTTACACACGCACAGTGCGGCGTCCGCATGAATATAAAAGTAATCGACGGCGACGGTGTGTGCACAGAATTCAACGAGCGCGGCGGCCCTGTCACACGTGAGGAGCTTGACGAGCTGCAGAATTCGGTGCTGAATTACGCTCCCGACCTCGCAATTATCAACGGTAGCCTTCCGCAGGGTGCGGAAACCGACACATACAGGCGGCTGATCGGAAAACTGAATTCTGCAGGCTGTTATACCGTGCTGGACGCCGACGGCCCTGCTATGGCTGAGGGGCTTTGTGCCCGCCCGCGGCTGATAAAGCCCAACGCTCGCGAGCTTGGCGGCATTGTCGGGTGCGATGAGAGCGAGTTTGATAATGACGGTCAGCTGTATGCGGCCATGCGTGAGGTGCACAGCCGCTTCGGATGTGATGTCATATGCACGCTTGACGCGCACGGCGCGGCCGCACTTGACGGTGACGGAATGTGGCGGGTCAGCGCGGCACCGGTCACGCTCCGCGGATTTACCGGTGCGGGAGATACATTTCTCGCCGCCTATGTGCACAGCAGACTGCTGTCGGGTGAACCGGCCACACAGGCACTTACGCTGGCGTCCGCCGCGGCCGGAGCCAAGGTGGAGCTGTACGGCACGACTCTGCCCGACGTTGACAGGGCGCATGAGCTGACGGCGCTTATAAACAATGAAAAAATTACACTTTAAATACATGAAAGGCAGTGCAACAAGTTGGATAACAAAACAAATGAAAACGAAAATATTGTCTTTGAAAACCAGAAGATAACCGACGTAAATATCGAAAAGGAGGTCAAAAAGTCCTTTATCGAGTACTCCATGTCGGTCATCATTTCGCGCGCACTTCCCGACGTGCGTGACGGTATGAAGCCGGGCCAGCGCCGCATTCTTTATGCAATGTACGAGGACCACCTGACGCACGACAAGCCCTTCCGCAAGTCGGCTACAACCGTCGGCAACGTGCTCGGCCGCTATCACCCGCACGGAGACGCCGCTGTTTACGGAACCATGGTACGCATGGCACAGGATTTTTCATACCGCTATCCGCTGGTCGAGGGACACGGTAACTTCGGTTCGGTGGACGGAGACCCGCCAGCCGCATACCGTTATACCGAGGCGCGTCTGGCCCGTCTGTCGGACGAAATGATGCGCGATATTGAGAAGGAAGTAGTGCCCTTTGTGCCGAACTTTGACAACCGTCTGCGTGAGCCTACGGTTTTGCCGTCACGCTTTCCCAACCTGCTGGTCAACGGCAGCGTCGGCATTGCGGTCGGTATGGCCACCAACATTCCGCCGCACAATCTCGGTGAGGTGATCGATGCCACGATATACCGTATGGATCACCCCGACTGTACCGTGGCCGATCTCATGCAGTACATCAAGGGCCCTGATTTTCCGACCGCCGCTACGATATACGGCATGAACGGCATACTTGAGGCGTATACCACCGGCCGCGGGCGTATCTCCGTCCGGGCAAAGGCGCGCATTGAGGAGGAGCATCACCGGATAATCGTTACCGAAATACCGTATATGGTCAACAAAAGTATGCTTTGCGAGGCCATTGCGGGACTGGTCAAGGAAAAGAAGATAGACGGCATCACGGGCCTGCGCGATGAGTCCGGCCGCGCCGGCATGCGCATCGTGGTCGAGTACCGCCGCGACGCAAATCCTCAGATCATTCTTAACCAACTGTATAAATATACACAGCTGCAGGATACCTGCGCCGTCAACATGCTGGCGGTCGTCAACAACGAGCCTAAAATACTGCCGCTCGCAGACCTTCTTGACATTTACATTGCTCACCAGGAGAGCGTCATTACCAACCGCACACGGTACGACCTCGAAAAAGCGCAGGCGCGCGCACACATTTTTGAGGGCTACCACATCGCGCTGGACAACATCGACCGCGTGATAGAGATAATGAAGACCTCGGCTACCATTCCCGAGGCCAAGGAGCGGCTGATGAGTGAGTTTTTCACTGTCAACTATTCCGACGAGTACGCACGGCTGCACGGTATCGACAACGATATTCCGCGCCGGCTGACCGACGCGCAGGCGCAGGCCATTGTCGATATGACGCTCGGCAAGCTGACAGGTATGGAGCGTCAGAAGATCGAGGAAGAGCTGCACCGCCTGCATGCGCTCATTGTCGAGCTGGAGGGCATACTTGCCGACATCGGCAAGATAAAGCAGATAATCAAGGACGAAATGACAGACATAAAGAACCGTTATTCCGATGCCCGCCGCACTGAGATCGTGCCTGTCGAGGATGAGATCATACTTGAGGATCTTATCGAACGGCACAGCTGCATAATCACACTGACGCATGCCGGATACATCAAGCGTCAGCCTGCCGATACCTATTCGGCACAGCACCGCGGCGGCCGCGGAGTTATCGGAATGTCGACCAAGGAGGAGGACTTCATCGAGAAGGTGCTGGCAGTCAATTCGCACTCCAACCTCCTGATGTTCACCAATACCGGCAAGGTGTTTATGCGCAAGGCATATCAGATCCCCGAGGCATCGAGAACTGCCAAGGGTTCAAATCTGGTCAATATTCTTGAGCTGGCACCGGGCGAGAAGGTGACGGCAGTCATCAGCATCGAGGGCTTTGGCGACGGCGAGTACCTGACCATGGTTACGAAAAAGGGCGTTATCAAACGCACGCTGCTGAGCGAATACGAATACCAGCGCAAGGGCGGCAAGATAGCGCTGTCGCTTGATGAGGGCGACGAGCTGCTGTTTGTCATGCTGACGCACGGCGAGTGTGACCTTATTCTCGCGACCGGAGACGGCAACGCGGTGCGTTTTTCGGAGTCCAACGTGCGTGCCATGGGACGTACGGCGCGCGGTGTGCGCGGAATATCGCTGCGTGAGGACGATAACGTCAAGGGCGTGGCGGTGGTCACTGCCGGCAAGCAGCTGATTACGATAACGGAGAACGGCTTCGGCAAACGGACGGAGTTTGACGATTTCCGCGCTATGAAGAACCGCGGCGGCTTCGGAGTGATCTGCCACAACATCAATGAAAAGACCGGCCGTCTTGCCGGCATCAACACGGTAGACGAAAACGACGATATAATGATGATCACCAACAGCGGCACAATAATCCGTACGCCCGTAAAGGATATACCGGTTTATTCGCGCGGGGCGTCGGGTGTTATTGTCATGCGGCTTGCCGAGGGGCAGAGCATAGTCAACTTTACCAAGGTAGCCAGCGCCGAAGAAGAAGCTGCCGCGCTCGACACGGCGGACAAGCTGGCCCGGGCGGAGAATATGAGATCCGGCGAAGAAGAGCCGACCGAGAAAATAATAACGCAGCTGCCGACCGAAGAGGAGTAAATTATAAAACCGTGTGCCGCCCGGCACTGAATCGTGGGACACCGGCCGTGTAACGGTTGAATTTTCCCCACACTCTCATTGAAGGGAGAATAAATGAAAATATTAAAAAACAAATTCCTCCTTTCTCTGCTTGCCGTCGCATTGGCGGTCACGGTCAGCGCAACAGTGCTGGCGGTTATGGGCATAGAGGACCCGGTCAAAAATCTCTTTGGAACGCTGACGACTCCGCTCCGCTGGTGCGCCTCCAAGATCGCTTACGGAATACAGGGATTCGGAGTCTATTTCTCAAGCGTTGAACAGCTAACAGAGCAAAATGCCGAGCTGCGCCGTGAAAATGCCGAGCTGCGCCGTCAGCTGTCGGATGCACAGGCGGCGGCCCGACAGGACGAATATCTGCGCGGCTACCTCGGCCTCGATTGGCTGAAAAATGACTGGTCATTGATCGACGCTACCGTCATCGGCCGCGAGTCGGGCAGTTACCGTACGCTCTATACGCTCAATCGCGGAAGTATGCACGGCATCAAAAAGGGTATGCCGGTCGTGACGGAAGACGGACTGGTCGGATATGTCGAGCAGGCCGGACTGGGGTACTGCTACGTGGCTTCGGTGCTCGAAACGTCAAGCTCGGTCGGGGTTTACGACGCGCGCAGCGGTGCATCCGGGTTGCTGGTAGGAGATTTCAAGCTGCGCGAGCAGGGGCTTTGCAAGCTCGCATATATCGATGCCGACGCCGATATAATGGTTGGTGACCTTATCGTGACTGCCGGGACGGGCAGTATCTATCCCGCAGGACTTACTGTAGGCCGCGTCACGGAGCTTACCCCCGATCCATACAGCCGCACGCTGGTTGCAACCGTCACGCCCGAGGCAGATCTTGACGGGCTGTCAACCGTTATGATAATAACAGACTATTCCATTGTGGCGTATGACAAAAATGCTGCCGGGAGCACCGGAGAGGTGACGCCTTGAAGCGCAATATACGTCGCTATTTCACACCGACTGCCGCGCTTTTGCGTCGCATTGGATTTTATGGCTGCTGGCTGCTTTTTCTGCTGGTGCTGCAGTCAACGCTGGCCATTTTTGAAAGGTTTGCAGGGGCGTTGCCTGCGCTGGTGTGCGTAGCCGTCGCCACACTGGGCTTTTTTGACTCGGAACGCGTTGGTGCGGTTGCCGGTGTGGCGGCCGGCTGGGCTTTGGACGCCTGGGGAGGCTCGCGTGTGGCACTCATGCCGCTGATCTGCTTTGGTATCGGATATTTCTGCGGCTGGGCTGCAGGTCGGCTGATACCGAGAGGAATAATACCCTTCGGCGTGTGTCTCGGCGGAGTGGCGTTGCTTGAGATACCGGTAACAGCTGTTTATGCCGCCGCAAACTATACCGGTCTGCGGGTCGGGACGCTGATAATCCACACACTTCTGCCGGTATTTTTGCGTACACTGCTGTGGGGTGTTCCCACGGCACTGATCACGCGGATGATAGTACGCCGCGTCAGAAAGTCAGAACAAACGAAAGGAAAAAACGATGAACTACGAACCTGATTTCAGCCCCGATCCGTTCGACGGCGGGCAGAGCAAAAAAATACGCGGGTATTTTTCCCGCATAGGACTGGCGCTGACGCTTATGATGGCGGTCTATATCGGATTGCAATTCGCTGTCGCTCTGGCGGTCAAGCAATGGGCGCCGCAGGTTATGGGTGAGCAGTGGTATGTGTGGCTGTTGACGTTTGTGCCGCTGTATATTGCCGGGGTTCCGACGTTTGTGCTGGTTATGCGCAAGGTTCCGGCGGTACCGCCGGAGCGGCAAAAATTCGGTGTCGGAGAGTGGTTTCTGACGCTGATCATGTGCTTCGGTATCATGTACGTCGGTTCGTATGTTGGCAATATGCTTATGGTGCTCATCAATTCGATGACAGGGCGCGAATCTGTCAACGCACTGAGCCAGCTTCTGATGTCATCCAGCCCTTGGTTCAATTTGGGCGTGACAGTGTTTATCGCGCCGCTTATCGAGGAGATGATATTCCGCCGTGCCATCATTGACCGCACGCGGCCGTACGGTGAGGGTATAGCAATTGTATTTTCCGCACTACTGTTCGGTCTTTTTCACGGCAATCTGTATCAGTTTTTCTATGCCTTCGGGCTGGGTCTTATGCTTGCTTATGTTTATGTCCGCACCGGTAAAGTGTATATTACCATTTTGCTGCACATGGTGATCAACTTTTTCGGCTGCGTTATTGCGCCGTTTATACTGAGCCGGCTGGACACAGAGGAGCTGACGGAGTTTGTCACTAAGTTCAACGAAATGTCGGAAAGCGGAACTCTTGACCCGCAGATCTTGGAAGGTGTGTCGGCAGACCTGCTTAAATGGATCATGCTGTACGGTCTGTATGCATTTGTATTTATGGCGCTTGCCATTACCGGTGTTGTGCTGTTATTTGTCCGGCGGCGCAAATTTCACCTTGAGTCTTCGGAGTTTCCGTTGCCGCGTGAGCGGGTAGGGAGTATAGTATACTTTAACCCGGGGGTGTTTTCGGCAATAATTGTAGGGTTGCTGCTGATGATCATGTCACTGTTGGGGTGATATTACGGTACGGGCTCTGAACGAAAATCACTTTACTGCGCAAAAAGCAGTAAAGTGATTTTTATAGTAGTTAGTTGAACTATGGAGGCTATAGGAATATTGTCTGTCAAGGACGATAAGAAGATGACAGGAACATCGTCTTCCAGGACGATAAGTGGTGTTCATTTTCTGCCCCGCGTGCAGAACAATTTGCCGAACACAGTTCGGCAAATTACGTGCCCAAAAGAACGCGCCAATGGGGGAACCCATGGTTCCCC
>URHI01000095.1 GCA_900547565.1 uncultured Eubacteriales bacterium
TCAGTGTCGCTTACAAATGTGGGATTTTTGTCATCTGTATCGCCGTCTTTTCGGCTGATGTTTATTGTGCTGCGGGTGTCATCCGGTTTGCCGGTATCCTCGGGGGCTTTGGTTGTACCGCCGGAGGTGCTGTCTCCGGTAACTGCGGGAGATGTGTCATCAGGCATGGTGGATGTAGTTGTGTCTGAAGGCGTTGTTGTTCCGCCGGATACGGATGTGGTATCATCCGGAGCTGTGGTAGTATCTGAGGGGGATGTCGTGATATCTGAAGGGGTGTGCGTGGTGTCGTCGGTTGTATCCTGGGTAAGGCGGTTGGCCAGCACTTTTCCGCATATAATGCAGACCTGCGGTGTTTCATATGTTGCAGGTGTTCCGGGAACATGCTCCGCTTTATCGGCGATGCTTCCGCAACGGGTGCAGACGTGCCAGTGTTCTGTATCGCTTACCTGCCAGGTGCTCCACTGATGTCCCTTTTTGGTGCCGACATCGGTAATCGTATCCTTGTATCCGCACAGCTTGCAGATACGTGTTTTGGTACCGTCCGATGTGCAGGTGGCATCATTATTAGATACGTATTCGTTATAAATGTGGGTGCAGTGGTATCCGCATACGGTGCAGTCGCCGGCAGCGTTGCAGGTGTGGTTATCGAGATCGAATTTCTCGCCGCAAGAGCATATGTGCCAGTGCTGTGAGCTGCTTGTTTTCCAACTTGAGGACGGAGTATGATTTACGGTAATTGTTACTACATTTGAGGTGGCTGTTCCGACACGGTTGGTGGCGTAATACATCAGAGATGCGCCGTTGTAGGAACATTCAAGCGGCTTTGATGAGTCAAAAGAAATGAAATCTGCTGCACCGACCGGCTTGATTTTCCATCCCTGTGATGTGATGACGGCACCGTAACAGGTGACTGTAGGTGTTGTAAGGCTAAGCACGTTACCACGGTCGATGGCGGATGGAGCCGTAATATTTCCCACCTCGGGCGGAAGGCTAGTGTCTATGATATAAAGCGTGAATGAAGGATCGGCTGTCGTATCGTCATAATCAAGCGTTGCGTTGTATTCGCCGAGGCCGAGAGCTTTGAGCGTTTCGATCGGGAATGTAATAGTGTTGCCGCTTAAAGTGAAGTCGGTGCCCTGGATCAGCGTTTTTGTACCGCATTTTATTTTTCCGGTGAAGCTGTAGTCCCCGTCGGTCTTTGTGATTGAAACTGCGGCGGGCATAGCTTTATCGAACTGCAGCGTTGCGTGGCTGAGTTTGGGATTGACAGGAGTCCGGATTTCAACGTCTATGCTTTCGGTGGCATTGGCAGTAGCTGAGTCGGCGACTGTGAAGGTATATCTGTAATTTCCGGTTTTGTTTGTAGGAATCTTATATGATCCGGAGGTGGCGCCCGGTATAACCGTGCCGTTAACGCTCCACTGATAGTTAGAATACTCCGGTGTGCCGCCAGTGATGTCAGCTGTCAGCGTTACGGTACGGTTGGTGGGAATTGACAGCGTAGCCACGGTATCTGCGGACAGGTTGGTAGTGAATTTTATTGACAGAGGGGGATTTACCTTGAGAGTCAGCGCCTTGGTGTTTGAATGGCCGTTTGCAGAGATTTTTACGGTAAAGTTGAATGTACCTGATACAGTGGGAGAGCCGGAAATGAGCCCGGTTGCGGCGTCGAGTATAAGTCCCTTGGGCAAGACTCCGGAAGCTATTTCCCAGGTGTGCGATTCCGCTTTGCTGTCTGCCACAAGCTGAACATTATAGTTAACGCCCTGTGTAGTTGCAGGAAGCACAGTCGTAATGATGTAAGGATCGGGGTATACCAGCAGGGATACTACCGAAAACGGGCTTGCTGTATCGCCGGATGCATTGCATTTTTCCGAGAAAAACAGTAGATTGTAGGACGTGCTGATCGACAACGAGGGTAGTGTCATCTCAACAAATCCGGAGCTGGCAGAAGTTGTTGTTATGTTTTTGAGCTTTCCGTAATAAAGGACCTTGTCGGTTTTGTCTGTTATAAGCACCGAAATGTACTCATCTGTTCCGACCTTTGCGCCCGAGTAGGTAAAACGCAGGCTTCCGCCCGTGACGGTTGATGCCGATGTTTCGTAAATCGAGAACGATCGTGAGGAGTCGATCGTTGTGTTGACGTAGGTTCCGTCTGAAGTGCCGACTGCGCTAAGCGAGCCGACAGCGGTGCTTTTTGCACCTTCAACTGATTTGAAAAGTATATCTCCGGTGCCTAATACGATGTCCGGCTGTGCAGCCAGCGCATTAAAAATAGTGAGTGATACCAACGCAATCATTGCGGCGGTAGTTGCAAAAATAATCAGCAGTTTATTCTTCATGTGTGTTTTGAACCTCCAATAAATATGTTCAACAAATAAGCGCACCCTGTTTAGATGCGATATGTAGAATGCGTTTTTCGGTAGCTCCGAGAATAATTCGGTACCTACTATTATATACTCGCTTTGGGGAAAAAGCAATATTTTTTATGGCAAACTAATCTAAATTTACAAATCGTACACAATATATTGTGGCAAATACGCGAAACATAGGGAATATATGCGAATTTTCGGTAAACAATTTAAAAATCGGTTGACACCGCAATTTTACTATGGTATAATTCGGATAGTATATACACATATATAGTATCATCGGTTGATTTGTGCCGAAACATTGATGCGGAAAAGGAACTGGCGAGTATTTTCTTCCCGTGGTCACAAATCAATAACAATACCCCAAAGTACACATTAATTGATAAAAAAACGATCTTACTGCAAACAAAAATTCAGGAGGAAATAAATGAACAACTTCAAGACCCGTGACGTGGGCGCTGTCCTGCGTAAAAACAGTTTTCCCGGCAGCGGCATTATTGCCGGCCTTTCCAAAAACGGCAAACACGCTGTAGTGGCCTATTTTATAATGGGGCGTTGTGAGGACTGCCGTAACCGCGTTTTCAATGATTTCGGCGACCGACTTATGGTCTATCCCTTTGACGCATCTGCGATAAGCGATCCTTCAAAGGTGATATATACCCCCATGCGCAAAACCGGTAAGCGGCTTGTGATTGCAAGCAGCCGGCACGGAGATGACATATGTGCGGCCCTTGAGTCCGGCGGTTGCTATGAGGGAGCGGCAAATAAAGTCAGCTTTGCGCAAGATGCCAATTTCACCCCTCGCATCAGTGCGCTCATCGACACGGAAGAGAACTATAAGTATAAGCTGAGCATTGCCAAAAGCTCGGATGCCGAAGGAACCGGATGCGATCACGTTACATACAGCTATACCCCCACACCCGGAGTGGGTCATCTTATTACGGCGCAAAACGGCGAGCTTGCCTTTTGCGGCGATCCGCAGAGAGTTACAGTGCTCAATAGTGTTGACTCGTTTGCCAACAAAATCTGGGAAAATCTCAACGCAGATACCCGAGTGGCGCTTTATGTACGCTATATTTCACTTTCCTCCGGACGTACAAGCGTACGTGTTGTCAACAGAAATCAAAAATAATTGCAGATAAATCAATACAGCCCTTCCCCATCAGGGAAGGGCTGTATTGATTTATCTGGCGGATCTTTGGAGTTGTTCTTTTTCATATTGCAGCATATATAGGTCGTAATATTTACCCTTCAGCGCAAGCAGCTCCTGGTGACTGCCGGATTCAATTATCCGTCCGTGCGACAGCATGATTATGCGATCGGAGTGCTGTATGGTTGACAGTCGGTGCGCGACTATCAAAAGTGTGCCTATCTTCATCATGCGTTCCAGCGACTCCTGAATGAGTACCTCGGTTTCGGTGTCGATGTTGGCTGTGGCCTCGTCGAGTATCATGACGGAAGGGCGGTGGATTATCGTCCGCGCAAATGAAATGAGCTGACGTTGTCCGGCTGAAAAGTTGTTTCCGCGTTCGAGTACGACTTCGTCAAGACCGTGCGGCAGCTTTTCAATCAGCTTGTCGGCGTTAACGTAACGGCAGGTCTCCATGACCTGCTCGTCCGAGACGTCATCTTTGTTAAGCAGAATGTTTGAACGGATAGTACCGGAAAACAGGAACACGTCCTGAAGCATTTGCCCGAAGTGGCTGCGCAGGCTGGACAGCTTGATGTGCCGTATATCCATACCGTCAATTAGTATTTCACCTTTTTGTATATCGTAGTTGCGGCATATCAGCGACAGTATCGTTGTTTTGCCGGACCCTGTAGAGCCTACAAAAGCCACGGTTTCTCCGGCATTGACCTTGAAGCTTACGTCTTTGAGCACCCACTCCTCGCCGACGTAGGCAAACCACACGTGGCGGAATTCTATGTTTCCTTCAATGTGATCTACGTTGATTGCATCGGGCTCGTCCTTAATTTCCGGATCCATATCGAATATGGTGAAAATCTTTTCGGCCGATGCAAATGCCGACTGAAGTCCGTTGAACTGCTCGGCAAGGTTCTGTATAGGCGTGAAAAACTTGGATATGTACATGTAAAATGTGACTATTACACCGCTTGTGATGCTCTGACCAAGGAAGCTGACATCTTTGATATACCCACGTCCTCCGAGAAACAGCAGGCACATAACCGAGGATATGTACAGCATATAAACCAGCGGCCTGAATATACCGAAAACAAATATTTCTTTTTGTTTGGCGCGACCAAGCTCGCGGTTTTTGGCATTGAACTCGTCTCGCTTGCGTTCCTCACGGTTGAATATCTGAATGATCTTGATACCGGACAGATTTTCCGAAAGAAAGGTATTTATGTCGGTTGTGCGGTCCTTGACCATGCGGTACGCCCGTCTGGAAAATTTGCGGAATATCACGGTGAACAGCACTATGAACGGAACAAAGCACAGCACCATAAGTGTCAGCATGTAGTTGAGCAGCAGCATAGCGACAAGCACACCGGTTATGACAAAACAGTTTTTGATGAGGCTGACCAGTATATTTGTGAACATGCGGGAAATTGCGCCGGTATCGTTAGCTACGCGTGTGACCAGTTTTCCGACAGGAATATGATTCAGCTGATTGTGCGACAGGCTTTCAATGTGGACAAACAGATCTTCGCGTATTGCAGACAGAATTTTCTGACCGGTCTTTTGAAGTATCAGTGCCTGAAAATATGAGCATGTCATGGAAACAATCAGTATAGCGCAATATACTATGACATATGTCCACAGCGTTGACAGGGCAAATTCGCTCTTTATCAGTTCCTCGATGTTACCGATTATCAGCGGTGCAACAATATCGTAGGTTATTGAGAACAGCATTATGACCAGCACCAGCACAAAGCTGCGTGTGTGGGGACGTGCATAGCGCAACAGACGACGGACTATTTCAGAGTCCTTCATGTGGCGGTCAAAGCCCATTGCCTTCTGTCGATCTTTTATCGAGAAGAATGCGACTAAGAATATCACGGAGAACATTCCCACCAATGCTCCGGTGAATAACAGCGGAAAATACTCAGGCATTTTGTACGGCCCTCGCTTTCTCTGCGTCCTGAACGTCATGGTCTTGCTGAGCATCGTCAAGACGCTGTAGCTCGACCATGTTTCTGTACTCGGAACAGCTGCCGTAAAGCTCGGCATGGGTGCCCACCGCCAGTATGCGGCCGTTGTCCATGAGTATGATTTTGTCCATATGCTCTACCGTAGTAATGCGGTGGGCAATGAGTATGGTGGTCTTGCCATGGCGAACCCGGCGCAGGTTGTCAAGAATAATTTTTTCTGTTTTGACGTCAACGGCAGAAACCGAGTCGTCAAGTATAAGTATGGCGGCGTCCTTCATGAGAGCTCGCGCAATGGATATTCGTTGCTTCTGACCGCCGGAAACGGTTACGCCTCGTTCGCCGAGTACGGTGGAATAGTTATCGGTGAACTCCATAATGTTGTCATGAATGTCAGCCATGTGTGCGGCATTGACAACGCCTTCATGAGTGACATTGTCAGTCGCAAACGCGATGTTGTTTTCAATGGTTTCGCTGAACAGAAAATTATCCTGCGGGACATAAGCAGCGCTGTCGCGCACACGACGAATGGGAATGGTGTTTACATCATGACCGTCGAGAAACACTGTACCGTCCGGCACGTTGTAGGTGCGCAGAAGCAGGTCGACCAGCGTGGTCTTGCCTGAGCCGACGCGCCCTATGATTCCGACATTCTCGCCTGCTTTTATGCCGAGTGACACATCACACAGAGCATCGTATCCTGAATTTGGATATCTGAATGTAAGATTTGTGATATCAATATTGCCTTTGATTGGGCCGGGATCCTTGACGTCATCACGGTCCTGTACATTGATATTTTCGTCAAGCAGCTGGCTTATCCGTTTTAACGACGCTTTGCCTTGTGCCGTCATGTTGATAAGCTCGGCCACTGCTAAAATAGGCCATATGGTTGCATTGAAATATCCGATAAACTCCACGAGCTGTCCGGCGTTGAACACACCGCGGTAGACCAGATATCCGCCGTAGCCGAGTATTATGCACACAACGGACTCAGCAAACAGGTCAATGGCAATGTCAAGCTTTACCGACAGCTTGGTGAAAGCAATGTTGGCCTCTTCGTTCTGACGGTTCAACTCACGGAAGCGTTTAAGCTCATTCTTTTCTTTTACAAACGCTTTGATTACGGCGATCCCACCGAAGCTTTCCTGAGCGAAGTCGGAAAGTGATGAAAACGCTTCCTGCCGCTTGTCCCATCTTTTTTCGATTTTGGGTTCAAATATCAGTCCGCCCCACATAAGAAATCCCATGGGGATGAGAGACAGCAGTGCCAACCACACGTTCATGCGGAACATTTTGTAGAGCGCCAGGCCGCCGAGGAATATTACGTCACACAGTATGAGTATTCCCGAGCCGAAGCAGTCCTGAACGGTTTCAAGGTCGTTGGTGAACAGTGACATGAGGTTGCCGACCTTGTTGACCTGATAATACTGCTGTGACAGCTCCTTGCAGTGGTCGAACATGCGGCCGCGAAGATCTGTTTCCATGCGTATTCCGGAGCCGAAAAAGCATATGCGCCACAGAAAACGGCATATCACCATACCAATGACTATGAACATCATGGGTAAACATATCTGGCTGAGCAGATAGTCCATGTTGAAGTCATATGTTACTCCGTCTTTGACAACATATCCTTGATTTATTCCGTTGATAACCATCTGATACAGGTTAGGAACCAGTAGCTGTATGTAATCAACCGCGATAATGGCCAGCGTTCCGAACAGTAGCCACGGTGCGTATTTGAGATAGTATCGGTTTATGTTTTTGCCGAATATCATTTTGTCACTTCCTTACTGCAATTAGGATAGGGGTAGTTTAGATAATGAAAAAGCGACGTGAGAAGCGTTTTTGCTACGTTGTCTGTCCATTATACCGCCGTGGCGGAATACAGTCAATAAACCAGTAGTTGTTTTGGGGCAACTTTTGTAATTATACTATATAAATAATATGCTGTCAACATATGTTTGCGCTGCTGTTCAGGTTAATAAGTCGGATTTTTCGATAGATGTATTTATTTTTTGGAATAAGTATGGTATAATAACCGCAGAAAGTCTTGCATACGCAAGCCTTTGGGCTTCGCCCTGTGCGCACTGAGTGCGCCTGCGGCATTGATGGCCTCGCAAAAATGCCATTGCAAGCAAGCATTTTTGCTTCGTGGTAAAATAACC
>URHI01000096.1 GCA_900547565.1 uncultured Eubacteriales bacterium
GGCGGCATGGCTGAAATGGGCGGTTATCTTGCCGGCAGTGAGCGCGCAGTGACGCTCGCTGCTTACAGACTGACCACTGTCGGTACAGGTGCCGAGGTGGGGGCTACGCTCGGTCAGAACCGAAACATGTACAAGGGATTGTTTTACGCGCCTCATACCACTGCCCAGGCCCTGAAAACGGCGCATTTTGCCGCGTACATTTTCAGCAAGCTGGGATATACGGTCGAGCCGTCATGGGACATGCCACGCTCCGACATAATACAGACCGTTATTACCGAAAGCCCTGCAGGACTGTGCAGCTTCTGCCGCGGAATTCAGGCAGGTTCACCGATAGATTCGTATGTTACGCCCGAGCCTTGGGATATGCCCGGCTATTCTGATCAGGTAATAATGGCGGCAGGTACGTTTGTGCAGGGAGCCTCTATTGAGTTGTCGGCCGACGGCCCACTGCGCCCGCCTTATACCGCCTATTTCCAGGGAGGTCTGACATATGAGAGCGGCCGCATCGGGATTCTCAGTGCTGCCGCGGCCATGATGGCGTCAGGCTCTTGACATCTGCAAAAAATCTGATATAATTATATAAATGCTTTAAGATTAAGTTGAAAGGTGCCAACCTAAAGATGAAAAAAATAATTTGTGTGCTTATGGCAGTCATCTGCTGCCTCTGCCTTGCTTCCTGTGGCAAAAAGAACGATGTTCCCGATGGATATCAGCAGGTTTCCGATGACGATGTTTCATATTATTTTTACGCTCCCACTCAGTGGAGCATAAACAGTGCCGGCGGCGTTGACAGCGTCTATTATTCAACCACCGATCCCTCGGTTGTCATGGTGACGTTTTACCGTCCCGATACAGACGAGGTAGAGCTGGACAAATTTTGGGAGTCGGTGGAGGCGCAGTACAAAAATCAGTACAGCAACTACGAGCTGGTGTCTGAAGAGGCCACAACGCTGGGCGACCGCAATGCCAGAGCTTTCACATTTACTGCCGGCATTGCAGGCAGTGACTATAAGATCCGGCAGATAGTCACCGGTTACGGAAGCTATTACTATACAATGACGTATATGTCCACGCCCGAAAATTTTGACTCGCATCTCGAAGCGGTCAACGGCATGGCCAGCGTGTTCAAATTCAGATGATATATCTTGATAACAGCGCCACAACCACCCTGTGTGACGGTGCAAAAGCGAGAATGAACGAGGCGATGGATTGTTTCGGCAATCCGTCGTCGCTTCATTCTGTGGGGTATGATGCGTCTGTGTTGCTCGGAGAGGCGCGGCAAACGGTGCTTTCGTCGCTCGGTGTTCGTAAAAACGGAGATTATGAAATATTTTTTACCGGATCGGGTACCGAGGCAAACAATATGGCGCTGTGCGGCGTTGCAACGGCTAAAACGCGGCTGCCGTCACGCAGGATAATCATTTCCGATTCGGAACATCCGTCAGTTGAGCAGCCGGCAGCATATCTTGAGCAGAACGGCTTTGAGGTGGTGCGTATACCCACTCGCAGCGGGGTACTTGACACAGGCGCGCTTCGCTCGGCACTGGAGGGCGGGGCACTGATGATAAGCCTTATGCTTGTAAACAATGAAACAGGCGCACTGTACGACGTGGCAGGCGCTTTTGCCATGGCACGAAATGAGTGTCCGGACATTGTTACGCATTGCGATGCAACGCAGGGATACCTCAAGGTTATCGGTATGTCCCCGGCACGGCTCGGTGCAGATCTTATGACGGTCAGTGCACATAAGATACACGGCCCCAAGGGGGTGGGGGCATTGTGCGTGTCAAAGAATATACTCAGGACACGACGCATTGTTCCGGTAATACGCGGTGGCGGTCAGGAAAGCGGTCTGCGCTCCGGAACCGAAAACATGATCGGGATATGCGGGTTTATGGGAGCGGTGGAAACCTATCGGCCGCGCCTTGACGCCGATATTGCACACATGACGCGGTTGCGTGATTATACGGCCGGGGCGGTTGTATCAATCCCCGGTGTGCGGCTCAATTTGCCGTCGGGCGCACGTGCACCGCACATTATCAACCTGACCCTGCCGGATATAAAAAGTGAAACAATGGTTCATTTCCTGTCATCACAGGGAATTGCCGTGTCCGGAGGGTCGGCTTGCTCATCTCACAGTCAGCACGTTTCGGCGGCATTGCTCGGCTTCGGACTTGATGCCAAAGCGGCAATGTGTTCGCTTCGTGTAAGTCTTTGCCCCGAGAACACCGAGACAGATATCGATGCATTTGTTGCGGCATTGCGTGCGGGCGTTGAACGTTTGGTCAGAATACGATAATCACAAATAAGTAGAATTATCCCGGTCACCGGTGAATTTTTGTTCACGGGTGACCGGGATTTTAAATTGAAGGTTCTGCTGAGTGATGCAACAAAGCTGACATTACTCCAGTTCTTCGTATATTTCCAGCAACCGATCCTCTATCTGCCGGCGGCGTTCGTCAAGCTCGGCAACCAGCTTGTAGTCAGCGGATGCCTCTCCGTACAGCTTGTTCTCGGTCTCTTCAAGCTCGGCTTCAAGCTGCTCGGCTTCTCGCCGCATACGTTCCAGACGGTTGGCCTGCCGCCTTGCATCTGCGGCCAGCTTTTTGTTTTTCAGATACTGTTCTTTGTTGGAACTCACACGTTCTTCGACCGAGGCGGTCTCCGACGGCATCTCACGCCCTTCTTTTATGCGGCACAATTCACTGTACCCTTCGCCGACATGGTCGACGTGTATATCGGTCAGGCGGCAGTCGGACAGATCAAATATTCGGCTTGCAAGTCGGTTGATGAAATAGCGGTCGTGCGATATTACCAGCAGTGTGCCGTCAAAGCCGTCGAGTGCAGCCTCAAGAGCTTCGCGTGACGGAATGTCGAGATGGTTGGTCGGCTCGTCGAGAATCAGCAGATTCATTTTAGAGAGTATGAGCTTGGACAGTGTCAGCCGTGCACGTTCACCGCCGCTGAGCACCGCAACCTGTTTGAACACTTGCTCGCCGACAAAACGAAACTGCGCAAGCGTGTTGCGGATCGTGACTTCAGGCAGGGAAGGGTAGGCGTTCCACAGCTCATCAATTACCCGGTTTTCGGGCGTGAGGTTTTGGTTTTCCTGATCATAGTAACCGATTTCAACATTATACCCGGCCTCGATTCTGCCGCCGAGCGGTTCCGCCAAACCGACGATCATTTTTATGAGCGTGGATTTGCCGCAGCCGTTAGGTCCCGTGACAAACACCCGCTCACCTTTTTTTATCAGGAAATTTACATTTGAGAACAGCACGCGGTCGCCGTAGCCGCCGGTCAGATCTTCGGCGGTCAGCACGTCGTTGCCGCTGGAATGTGCCCGTGTGAATTTCATTGAGATCGGCTTCGGCGCTTCCTTAGGACGTTCTAATTTTTCCATTTTGTCGAGCAGCTTGAGCCGACTCTCGGCGGCAATAATGTTGCGCTCACGGTTCCATGCACGCTGCTGTGCAATATAAGCCTCTTGCCGCGCAATTTCTTTTTGCTGTTCGCGGTAATGCTTCTCGGCGATTTTACGGTCCTGCTCGCGCTGCTCTGCGCTTTTTGTGTAGCCTCCGTTGTACAGCTTAGCACGGTGGTGCTCTATCACCAGCGTTTTGTTTGTGACGCGGTCAAGAAAATAGCGGTCGTGCGATATGATGAGCACACATTTTCTATAACCGATCAAAAAGCGTTCCAGCCATGTCATAGTTTCTATGTCGAGGTGGTTTGTAGGCTCGTCCAGCATAAGAATGTCCGGCTCGCGCGACAGCTGACGGCACAGTGACAGACGGGTGCGCTGCCCTCCGCTCAGCGTACTCAGCGGCTGGTTCATTGACGCTTGATCAAAACCCATTTTTTCAAGTATTGAGGCACACCGTCCACGGAATTCCAGCCCTCCGTTACGTATGAACGATTCATGAAGCGTACTGTATTCGCGGCTGTAGCTATCGAGTGCAGACGGAGCGGTCTCAAGGCTCATAAGGCGTTCAAGCTCGGCAAGCCGAGCTTCGGCAGCGACCAGCTCGCCGAAGGCGCTGTACATGATTTCAAGTGCAGTGCCGCCCTGTGAGGGATCGACGGTCGTTGCGTCGTCCTGACGCAGAATACCGACGGTTTTTTCCTTTGATATAAATACCTCGCCGGCTGAAGCCTCATATTCGCCGGTTATTATTTTGAAAAGCGACGATTTTCCGCAGCCATTGACGCCTATGATGCCTAACCGGTCTGCTTCGTCAAGTGCGAACGACACGTTTTCGAGCACCGGCACTACACCGAAAAAAAGCGATATATCATTTATCGACAACACAGTCATAATCGACAAAAATTTCCTTTATGTGTAATTATTCGCACCGGGAGATGAAAAAAGGACACCTATTTGTGCCGCCATACGAAATTTAACCAAAGCGCCCGGTGTTATTGACATAAGTTGAACGGGGTGGTATAATCCATATCAGTAGAACATTTGTTCTGTGTTGGCCATAACACCCTAATCATACAATAATTATAAATCACAGTCGCAGTTTTGTCAATAGCGGTTGTGGGAAAGGACAGGACTCGGAATGGATAAGCGCTCCCCGGAGCAAGCGATTGCGACAGGTGATATGAACAACATTCTGAAGCAGTACGGCTACGGACTCAAAATGTTGAAAATGAACAAATACGAAAAAGATTTTTTCGGCGGCTCGGCACCGGAAGATGGACTTTTCTGTACCGATGATGAAGCATACATCAAGGCTCGCATGTTCGAGATAAAACGCTTTGTTACTTCTTTGCCGCCGGATGATCGCAAGATGTTTCTGTATTATCATTACATACGTGGTGAAACTGTTGAGCGTTGCGGTGAACTGCTTGGAATATCGCGCCGGAGCGCGTTCAGGCTTAAGGCTCGTGCGCTTGAATACGCCGCGGTCAAATACCGCCGTTTTGCTCCGCCGCCGCCCGAAGAATAACCGTGTGTGTTTGCGTAATAATCGTCCCGCGCAGGGCAATAATAAATAAAAACGGAAGGAGGTTTGAAAAATGAAGACAAAATCATGCACATTCTGGACGATCGGTGCGGTAACAGCGGGGACACTTGCGCTCGGCATGGCGGGCATGGCTATGACAAAGCATAAGTCGCATCGCCGTCACGGTATGAACATTTGCGGCTGTCATATTGACCCCGTGAAGGATATGCGTCGCATGGCTGACAACGTACACGACATGGTGTCGGATGTTATCAGTCATCAGTGCGGGCATCTTCATTGAGGTCACGCAGAAAGAGCCCTGTCGCAGGACAGGGCTACATAAAAATCAAAGTACTCTGTATCGCTTGACAAATGAGGCACCGGCCGCGGCACCAATGCTGTTAGCTTCGGACTCAGTAATTGAGGAGGTTTTCAGTGCGGTACGTCCGCCGAGCCTCACGCACTGAACCGGGGCGAGGCGCGCTTCAAGCTCGGGCGCGGGAATACCATTGAAAATAAAGATGTTTTCGCAGGCGTATCTGCTGAAATCGGCGATGTCTGCATCCGTGGCCGTCTGCCAGTGTAGCGGACGGGACGGTTTGCCGAGGTTAGCGGCGATGTCAATAATATCTGACGCAACGGCAGATGCTGTCGGTAGCTTGCCGGCACCGCGGCCGGAAAACATGGCGCGTCCCAGCAGATTGCCTTCGACAAGTATGCCGTTGAATACGTCGGATACCGAGTAGAGCGGGTTGTCGCGCGGAACCATTCGGGGTGACACCATGGCGAGGATTTTACCGTCGTCAAGACAGGTGTGGCCGATGAGCTTTATCGACATTCCGAGTTCGTCTGCAAGCGCAACGTCCTCAGACTCAACCCCGCAGATGCCCTCTACGTGAATTTTATCGGAATCGAGCACCTTGCCAAAGGCAAGCGCCGCAAGTATGACGATTTTACGTGCAGCGTCGTGACCGGCAATATCGGCAGTAGGGTCAGCTTCTGCATAGCCATTGGCCTGTGCATCACGAAGAACAGGCTCCAGTGCGGCGCCCTCGTTTGCCATGCGTGTGAGAATGTAATTGGTGGTTCCGTTGAGTATACCGTCTATGCTGACTATGCCGTTGGCGGCAAGGTCATTTGTCAGCGGGCGAATAATCGGGATTCCGCCGCCTACGCTGGCTTCAAACAGGTATCTGACGTTATGTGCGGCCGCCAGATCAAGCAGCTCGACGCCGTGCTTGGCAACCAACTCCTTGTTCGAGGTGACAACATTTTTTCCGGCCGACAGTGCCGCCTTGGTGAACTGATATGCCATACCCGCTCCGCCTATCATTTCGGCAACAATAGAGATAGACGGGTCGTTGAGTATTATATCAAAGTCGTGAATTATGCGTCCGGCATAGTGGCTGTCGGGAAAATCCCGGCGGTCGAGAATATATTTTACCGTGACAGGTTCGCCGGTATATTTCTCAATCTGAGCGCGGTTGAGGTCGATGACTTCGGCGGTTCCGCTTCCTACGGTGCCGAAGCCAAGAAGGGCTATGTTGATCATGTGTTTGTCCGTCCTTGATTTTGGTATTATACCTGATAATTATAACACGATTTTATTATTTTATCAATATGCTACGATAAACTATTGAATTATCACGAAAAATGTGATAAAATCTTTGTGCAATGCTGATCAGGAGGTAAGAAATGAGCAGCTCACCTATCGGAAGTAAGAACAATGTCAAGATTTTCGTATTGTATCTGATGGAGAATATAAATTATCCGCTTGATTTTGTCACTATTAATGACATTGTTATGCAAACTGACTATGTTATGTATTTGGATTTTGCCGAGAGCTTCAATGAGATGCTGGACGGAGGCCTTATTGAAGAACTTAAAAACCGTGACGGCAGTGTTGAGTACGCTGTGACCGAAAAGGGAAGATGTGTAGCCAAGGAGCTGAAAAGCGACATACTTCCGTCTATTCTGGATAAATCCCTTGCCTGTGCGTTGCGATATATTGACTTTAACCGCCGTGGCATAGAGGCCAGCTGTTCAATTGATCCGCGTGAGGACGGTAACTACAGCTTTACCTGTTCATTTGATGAGCACCGAAGCGAAATATTCCGTATATCCGTTGTTGTGGATTCACTTAACCGGGCCAAGCGCATGAAGGACAACTTTATGGATCGTCCCGAGGTGATATACCGCGGGGTGCTGGCGCTTTTGGCGGGTAATGTAAATTATATGTTTGACAGTTGATGTTCGGGCATATTTGACCGATAAACCGGTCGTTTTGGTATGTCTGTTCGAAGACCTGGCAGGGAAAATCACTTTACTGCTCAAAGAGCGGTGAAGTGATTTTTTGGTTTTGGGAGGGATAGTTAGTTGGACCTTGGAAGCTATAGGGATATTGTGTTACAAGAACGATAAGAAGGTTACAGGAATATCGTCTTACAGGACGATAAGAGGTGTTCATTTTCTGCCCCGCGGCAGAAAACGAACCAAAAGAACGC
>URHI01000097.1 GCA_900547565.1 uncultured Eubacteriales bacterium
CTTGCGGGAAGCGGCAAAGCCCAGACGATAAACCACATTATCCAGTCTGCGCTCCTGATGCTTTTCGAGCCGACGGTCAGCAGCATTGAGTGGCAGGATTATGTTCTCATATGCAGTGAGATATGGAATAAGCTTATGAGACTGAAATATAAAACCCACATTTTTGTCCCGGAAGGCTGTTAACTGGTTTGGCTTCATGCGTGTCAGATCATGCCCGCCCAACATTACGGTTCCGGAGTTCGGTGATTCCAGCCCTGCGCAAATATTGATGAGCGTGCTTTTTCCTGAGCCGGACGCTCCGATTATTGCTACAAATTCGCCTTCCTCAACACTGAGATTCGCGCGGTCAACAGCTGTTATGACATTTTCTGCAACAGTGTATTGCTTTATTATGTCTATGGCATCAAGTATTGACATTATTATCCCTCTCTGACTTAAACGATATATAGCCCAACCATACGGTAAACATGGCGCTGATTCCTCCGATAAGGCAGGACAGCCCAAGCGCACCGAATGAAAAGTGTTTTATGCTGAAGCTGAGTGGAAGTTCAAAATATTGTGTCACAAATCCGAATATCAGCGTTCCGATGGGACACATTATTATTATTCCAAGCATTGCTGAAAGAGCGGCGAGTGCCGATTCAATTAAAAATATCAGACGAATTTCACGTTGTGATTTTCCGATCTTGGACAGTACAACATAGTCCTTGCGTCGTCTTGCCATCATCATCGTCTGTGGGTAGTACCACAGCGGGAATATGAGAAGTGGCGTGAGCATGGAGATCAGCTTTAGCCACACGCTGTAGTCGGCGGAGCGACGGAGCGTGATATCGATGTATTGGTTGGTCGAAGAGAGTTTTATCGCGGCACGTTCCGGGTCACGTGATATCCAGTAGGTCAGTTGATTCTTAAGTGTGGAATATTGCGAAAGTGTCATTGCCGGTGAAATTGAGACCGTTATTTTTGTGTACGGTGATGTTTTTCCGGTAATGCTTGCGTAGTCATCACTGCTTACCAGTATTACCGGCCTTGAAACATCTCCGGATGTCACGGTATCTGTTACGTAGAGCGTTATATATGTGTAATCCAGCACTTCAAGCTGCTTTTGTAACCGCAGAATAGCGTCAAAATAAATTTGTTCTGTGTTGAAGTCCTGTGAGACGGCGAGTCTGATCCTGTTACCGCGCGTGAAGTTGAGAGCTGACACTGACGGGTAGATTATCACAGCCGTTCCTTCAGTGATACTGGCGGCGTCAACGCCGTATTTTTCGGTGTCGATGTACACCAGATCAAAATCATTCAGCGCAAAATATGCTGGCATTTGTTGCGTATTTGACGGATCTGTGATATTATCGCTTTCCAGTACGACAAACGTCCCCGCATCTACTGCACAGACTGATGACGGATAGTTGATTGTAAATGACTCGCATTTTAATTCCGAATAAGTTACCGAAAATGGTTTGGAATAGTTTCGCGAGTTATAACACGCGACCGTATCTATAATAGTATAATCGCAGCTGGCAATATCCGGCATGCCGAGCAGCAGATAGTTGGCAATTAATACCGGCACACTGGCATATCTGTGCAGACAGATAGCTACGTGCGGTGAGACGGTTATTACAGTAGTATCTCCGCTGTACCGTGCTCCGATGACGTACAGTTCACTGAATTTAATTGTATTATTGACTTTTTTATGTGTTTCCCTTATGGGATTATGGTCTTCGTCAAAACTGTCGTACTCTCCGTCCGCCTCGGCAATGACGGTAGCCTCTCCGCCTGGAACAGACAGGCCTATGTTTGCTAATTCGCGGTCGTCAAGCGTGATGCAGGTACCCTCAACCGGCAATTTGTCCAGCCGACGATTGATTATTATGTCAAAACTGCCGTCGGTATACGCTGATGTGGACAGTGTGAAATCGGGGTTATCTATGTGTACGTTGTCTGCACCGGACGTAAGTGAGGTTACTCGGGTGTAATCCTCATGATTGAGAATAAAATACGGGCGGTCAATTTTCAGATAATCGCTAACTCCTATATCCTCGCCTACTGATTTGGAAGCAATGCGAAGGCGCAGACGGATAAAATCGTAATCATTTTGGGTAAGCACTTCAAGCGCCTTATCGGTGTCGGGCGAGACGGTTATCTGTCCGTTGTTTTCCGACACGGCAAACTTGATATATAGCTCATCAGTCTCGATCTGGCCGGTCATCTGATTTGTGCTTTCATCTATTTCATATTTTATACTGTCTATAAACTCGTCAAAATTCAAGGTGTTGTAGTCGTTCGGGTAAATAATGGACACCTCTCCTACGGATGGTGTTGCCGTATAGCCGGTACTGAGATGAAATGACGGATCCGATGCATCAACTATATATATATCACCGACCGCGTAGGTCGTCCCGAGCAGTACGGTAGATGCTGCCGGAGTGATATGCTCCGACAGTGTCAACAGATGAGTACCAAGTGCAGATGCAAGGCTGTCTCCGGGGGCTGAAACGGCTTTCACACCGTCCAGCTGCTCAAGGTCTGAGAGATAATCTTGTTCAAGCATGTCCGAATCAAATCCGCCTGACATGCTCAGCGTAAACTCATCTATATCGTTGTTTATCGCTACGGACTCGCTTATGGAGGCGGTCATACAGCATATCCATATTACACACGGCACTGCTGCCGCCAGCGCTACCCATGCGTAATATCTGCGCAGCCTGGAAAATGCGGTCAGCGCATAGCGTGACGGTGTAAACCCGCGAGCAAGCATTCCGGAGCCACGAGGCGATATAACATTACCGGCGGAATCCTCGGATGCCAGCATTGATGAACAGGTTTTTGAGGATATTGCACGCGCTTCAATGATTATGCAGACCTTGACAGTTATAAATGATACAGCGATAGCAAGCAATGCAACCGCCGGAATGTTTTCCGGCGCGTTTCCGGTAAAGACACGGCATATGAAATAAGCCGCAGGAAGTCCGAGTACCGTACCTCCTGCCAGTGTGAGAAACATTTCGACGCCGAGCATTTTTCTCAGCTTACGCCGTGCCGCGCCGAAGGTCATGTACATTCCCCAGATGTAGCGATTTCGCTCAGCCGAGGCGGTTGCAATCCTGTAGTATACCGTGACGGCGCAAAGCCACCATATTACCAGTGCTCCTGTGAAAATTCCGGCGCTGTTCATAAGGACCTTTACCTGCTCGGCAAGCTCTTGCCGTGCATTTTCGTTCAGACCCGCTATGTAGGAGGAACATGCCTCGAGCAGCTCGCTTTGATTTTGTGTATTGTTCACACCTGCGAAGCATATAACACACAGCAATGTCTGAAGCACGAAAACGGCCAGTAGCATGCTTACAAAGAAGCTCTTTGATGAAAACAGACTGCGCAACGCAGGCCGCAGACTCATGTTTATATAGTCCTGTATTCGCTCAATTACATCCCAAAACATGGACAAGTCACCTCCTATCTATCTATAATATATAACCGGAAAAAGGTTCAAAAAAATACCTTGCTGATTAAATTTTATCATATTTTTTTTAAAAGTCAATACATTTACTTTTGTTGACCGTGGGCTTGTTATGTGTTATCATAATGTCATAAAAATTTTGACTTATTTTGTCCCAAAACGGGCATCTTGAGGATTATAGTATATGAAGGCGCCGGTGCGGCGTCAATTCAGACAGGCAGGTGATTATATGTTACCCGGAAACAACCCCGCGCGTCAGTGTGATGAAGCGCTATGTCGTGTGCGGGATGGTGATATGACCGGTCTTGAGACAATTTACAACATGCTCGGACGCAGAATATACATGTTGGCATTGTCTGTCCTCAAGGATACCGAAAGCGCAAAGGATGTAATGCAGGAAACATTTGTAAGGCTGGTGAACGGCGCTCATGCTTATCGTGACGGTAGCAATGCACAGGCGTACATATTGGCGGTTACCAGAAATCTTGCAATAAAACTGCAAAGCTCCAGATCTCGGGAACTATCCTACGAGAATATTGATGAGGACGCAAGGGGAACGGTCGGGATAGACAGCAATAAACCGCTGTCGGCACTCGACGCACTAAGCCTGCTTGATGCTGATGATCGCCAGCTGGTGGTATTGCGGTTGGACGGAAACATGAAATTCCGTGAAATTGCTCCGATACTCGGGATCAGTCCCGACGCCTGCCGCAAGCGTTATCAGCGCGCACTTTCAAAGCTGAAAACATACTATTCGTAACGGAGGAACAAGTTATGAAAACAGAGCGAAAACTGAAGCGGGAGCTGTCTTGCTACTGTACCCCGGAAATACAGAATGTACTGCCCGGTTATCAGTCACATGCTTTAATGCATAAAAAGCCAAGACGGACCGCGATAATTCCTGTTTGCATTGTAATGGCCTGCCTTATGATCGTCAGCGTTGCCGGACTTGCGCCGGTGATTGCGCAGTGGCTCAATTCAAACGTGCTGAGCGAAAACAACCGTCACCTGACCGATGTCCCCGAAGGGTATACCGCTATTTACACGCTGGACGACCTGCGTGCCATCGATACCTCAGATAACAATCGTTTTATACTGATGAACGATCTGGACGGCGGCGGCGCAGACTGGGTGCCTGTAACGCCGAAATATGATCAGTCGGAAATCAATCTTCTGATGCTGAACGGCAACGGTTATGTAATAAGGAACCTGAATATTCTCAGTTCCGAGGTAAATAATCGTATTGTTGCGGGCATATTCGGCGAATCGCAGAAACGTGGCAAGGTCGGAGTCGTTATGAACCTCGGTGTTGAAAACTGTCGGGTCAATATTACGATTACAAATCATCAGGACTTAAGAGTATGTGCAGGTGTGATCGTTAGCGAGGCTCAGTTTATCGGCGGTTGCTATGCTGAGAACTGTGAGATAAATGTGCAGCTGGACTATCCTCAAAGCAACAGCCTGTACTCCCGCATCGGAGGTCTTGGAGGTCGTGTGAGTTATATTGATTCCTGTATTGCCGACGTAGATATAAATGTTTCAGGCAATATTTCAAGCGATGACCCGATAGAGAATATTTTGACTATGGGCGGAGTAGCCGGCATGGCCAATTCGGTTGTTACTAGCTTGAATTACAGCACGATCACAGTGAACGGTGAGCATATCGCGAATCAGAGAATATGCGCCGGCGGCAACCTGCCGGCAGTCATACCGGAAGCGGAATTTCACAATATGCTGGAGATAATCAGCCGTAAGTACACAGACAGCGCATTCCCCACCAAAAAGTTTAAGGCATACTTTTTACCGATGGATCCCGAAATGAAAACCAATGAAGTTGCTGCGGAGTATATGCGGAATTACATCGATATGATAAAAGAATTTGATGTGATCGGACACAATCCCCCAGACTATGACGCGGTGTATCTGTTTGATCCTTGGGCGAGCCTTGATGAGGTCGATCATTTGATGTCGCTGTTCGAAGATGCAATAGGCGGTAGCGAAGCAGCACTTGAGTATTACATCGAGCACCACATAAAATGCGGCATTATGTATTGCTACAGTCCGGACAGAGATGAAAAGCTCACGGAGGAGTCGCTGTATGGCTTCAATTTTGAGACGATCTGGACAATAAAAAACGGTAAGGCTGTTTTGCGTGTGTTTCAATAACGAAATAATTCCCCGGGGTAACCCCCGGGGAATTATTTTGGTAAAAAATGGTTGACAAATCAGGCTGAATATTATATAATAAAAAGGACAGCTTTGGCTGTCAATATTCGGGGAACCGGGAGGTAGTCATGCCAATTTATCTGAATGAGTCGCTTCGCCAGGAAAATATGACGGCAGTATTCTGCGCTGTTGCGGATTCCGGATGTGAAACACGGGCGGAAATCGCGGCTGAAACGGGTCTGAGTATTGTAACTGTAGGTAAGGCTGCCGAGGCTTTTCTTGATGTTGGACTGTTTCAGCAGAAAATGAGTCAGAAAAAGGGAATAGGTCGCAAGGCCTCCCGCCTTCTGCTTGACACAACACGTGTCCTGGTAGTACTCGACATCTCAGGCTCAGATATGGTCATGACAATGTTCAACATGTCATTTGAGCAGGTGGAAAGCACATGGTTTCACGAAATGCCGGACTTCAGCTTCCGTGACAATCTGCGCACATTTTTATACCGCGTGAAAGCCTATATGCTGTCGGTACCGCAGTATAAATACATGGCAATCGGGCTGGTAGTTCCCGGACGTTATGACAAGGCGACCGACTCGGTGCTTGATGCACATGACGGATTTTGTGAAATGCGGCTGCGCGAGTTCATCAAGCAGGTGGTCGGTATGCCGATTAATATGATAATTGACGGCATGACTGCATCAATGCGCTATTGTCTCGGCAAATGTCAGCCAAGTGATAATATACTTCTGGTAAGTGTATCGCAGGATGTAGGCGTGCGTCTTGCGGTTGGGGGAAAGCAGTTGCGTGGCTGCAGCAGTGTACGCATGGAGTTGAAGAATGATATACCTGGACAGGTCGCTGATATTGTGGCATGCGTGGCAGCAATAGTCAATCTTTCAAGCGTATTCGTTCAAACCGAGAGTTGCCCGGCGTGGATGGAGCCTGACGGCATGCGTGAGCTTGTAACTCAGCGCCTGACACGCAACTGTGAACCGCCACAACTGACTGTCAGCAATAATCGTGGTTTTTCACAGCGAGGAGGGGCATTAGTGCTCAGACGGGTGTTCATTGAGCGGCTTATGCGCTGATGATACTTTGCGGATCAGCACGTATATAAGCATAATAAGTCCTATTCCTGTCAGAGCGCCGCACAAGTCAAGCAACATGTCGATTACCTGACATGCCCGGCCGGGGGAGAACAGCTGTAGTATTTCGTCCGTGCAGGCGATGGCAAGTGAGACAGGTGCCGCGATATACAGCGGATTTAAGCGGCGGCGTGCGGTAAGGCAGGTCAGCGTAAGCAACACACCGAGAAGGGCAAACTCTGAGAAGTGGGCACATTTACGGACCAGGTGGCTTGTCAGAAACGGTTCGAGTCCTATTGATTCAAGTATTTTGTTGAGCCAACTTAGCACGCGGCCGCTATCTGTACCGGACTCGGTTGCATTTTTGAGTGAATTGCTCCATATGAAGGCCGTACAGAGCAGGGAAGAGAAGCCGGACATTATGTGGTATATTCTACGGTGTTTGGGCGAACGGTTATCTTTATCGGGCATAAAAATCCTCATTTTATGTTGATAAGTATTGAAATCTGCTCAAAAGTGTGATATAATGACAGGCAAGCAGGTTGAAATGACATTTAATCGGCTGAAAAAATATGTTTCCGTAGCTCAGCTGGATAGAGCGACCGCCTCCTAAGCGGT
>URHI01000098.1 GCA_900547565.1 uncultured Eubacteriales bacterium
AAGGCCATCTCGCACGATCCGGACACGCTCGAAACGCTTGCAGGCATCCGCAGGCTGGCCGTGATGATGGCGTTCGAGCTGGAAACCGGCAGCGTGGACCGGTTCGCGGCGCTTCTGAACGAACATTGGGCGCTTTCGCGCCGGCTCGACGCGGGTTCGAGCAACACCTGCATCGACGCGATGCTCTCCGCCTGCCGCGACCTGACCGACGGCGTGATGATCTGCGGCGCGGGAGGCGGCGGGGCTTATCAGCCGGTTTGCGCGCGAGGGCTGCCGGGAGATTTATTATCAGTTCACGGGGGCGTCTGACTGCGTCGGGTGCATACACATGACATGTGTACGATGCGGCAAAACCATGCACATGGATCCCGGTTCGGCGGACGAGCTGTTGTGTCATGTGCTTCAGCGCAACGGATTTGCCGTCGATAAAAACAAGACGGTGGTGTACGGCGTGTGCAGGAGGTGCTGTGAAAAATGAAGAAATTTCTTTGTATCACAATAATTTTAGCCACTGTCACCGGCGCGCTGTGTGCCTGCAGCGAGCCGGTCGGGCACGACGGTATTGAGGTGATATGCACGACGTTCGCGGCTTACGACTGGGCGCGGATAATTGTCGGAGACGTTACGGGAGTGTCGGTCCGTCTGCTGACCGACAGCGGCGTCGACATGCATTCCTATTCGCCTACGGTGGCAGACATCGCCGCAATTTCAGACTGCGATGTTTTTGTATATGTCGGCGGCGAGTCGGACGGCTGGGTGCGCGATGCGCTGAAGAATGTCCGAAACGACAGCCAGCGCGCACTGTGTCTGCTTGATATACTGGGTGACAGAGCACAGCTTGAGCAGCTGCTCGAGGGTATGTCCGGTGTCGATCATGACGAGGAGACAGAGTACGACGAGCACGTCTGGCTGTCTCTGCGCAATGCGATCATGTTTTGCCGGAGTATTTCTGATGCGCTGTGCGAGGCGGATGCCGCAAATACTGACGTGTACCGCGCCAACTGTGACGCATACTGCGGAGAGCTTTCGGCCTGTGACGAATATTACACCGCACGGCTGGCCGCTGCGCCGCGTAAAACGCTGATATTTGCTGACCGGTATCCGTTCTGCTATTTTGTGCGGGACTACGGACTTGAGTGCTATGCCGCTTTTCCGGGGTGCTCGTCCGAGAGCGATGCCAGCTTTGCGACGATAATTTTTCTTGCGGGGAAGATTGATGAGCTGGACATTGATACTATAATCACTATTGAGGGCTCAGCTCCTGATATTGCGCGCTCGGTCCGCGACAATACGCGCCGGCGCGACATGAACATCGTTACGCTCAATTCCATGCAGTCGGTCAGCGGTGACCTGAGCGGGGTGTCGTATCTTGACATAATGCGTTCAAACTTTGCCGTGACGGAGCAGGCGCTGGGGATCAACAGTTAGAGGAGTGCGGGGTGATGCCCAAACGCCTCGGAAGCTCTTTGGGATAGGCCGGAATGTGTTTCTGAGGCAGGGCAAAACGGAGAACGACAGAATTGACAAGAAAGGTACTGATATACATGTCACTTATAACCTGCCGGGACGTGAGTCTCGGACACGAGGGCCGCGAGGTGGTCGGAGGATTGAATTTTACCGTTGAAGAGGGCGATTATCTGTGCATCGTCGGCGAGAACGGCTCGGGAAAAAGCACATTGCTCAAGGCAATTCTGCATCTTGATGCGGCGGTGATGTCAGGGGAGATCAGCTTCGGAGAGGGGCTGACGCGCCGCGATATAGGCTATCTGCCACAACAGACTGACGCACCGGCCGATTTTCCGGCATCGGTATCCGAGGTGGTGATGTCCGGCGCGCTGGGGCGCAGTGCCGTGCGGCCCTTTTATACCCGCGACGAAAAGCAGGCCGCGTCGCGCTGCCTCGAACGAATGGGGATATCAGGACTTGCGGGCCGCTGCTTCCGTGAGCTTTCCGGCGGACAACGCCAGCGTGTGCTGCTGGCGCGTGCACTTATGGCGGCACGGCGAGTGCTTTTGCTTGATGAACCGGTAACGGGACTGGATCCCCACGCCATCGATGATATGTACCGCCTTATTGCCGGTCTGAACCGCGATGACGGTATGACTGTTATCATGATATCGCACGATATCGGTGCGGCGCTGAGCTATGCCGGGCGTGTTCTGCATATCGGCCGACCGGTGTTTTTCGGGACGCCGGAGCAATACCGTGAGTTTGTCGGAGGGCTTAAGTGATGGCACAGCTATTGGAGAGGCTGGTAATGTATTTCCGGTTTCCGTTTGTGAGGTACGCGCTTATTGTCGGAGTACTGGTTGCGCTCTGCTCGTCGCTTTTCGGCGTGACTCTGGTGCTTAAGCGGTTTTCGTTTATCGGGGACGGACTGTCACATGTTGCGTTCGGCGCCATGGCGGTGGCGGGTGTTCTGGGGCTTACCGACGCCGGTATGCTTGTCGTGCTTCCGGTGACTATTGCCGCGGCGGTGCTGATACTGCGCATGGGACAGCGGCGCGGTGTCGGCGGAGATGCGGCGATAGCCATGATCTCGGTCGGTGCCATGGCGATCGGATATCTTGTGATAAACCTGTTTTCGACGTCGCCGAATATCGGAGGAGATGTGTGCAGTACGCTGTTCGGCTCAAGCTCGATACTGACGCTGAGCCGCGCCGAGGTCTGGCTGTGTGTCGGGCTGTCCGTTGTTGTGACGGGGGCCTTTGTGCTTTTGTACCATAGGATTTTTGCGGTTACGTTCGACGAGGAATTTGCCCGCGCGACGGGTATTCCCGTAGGACTTTATAATACGCTGATTGCTGTTATCGTGGCGGTTATTATCGTGCTTGCGATGAACCTGGTGGGATCGCTTCTGATCTCGGCACTGGTTATTTTTCCGGCTCTGTCTGCCATGCGGGTATTCCGTAGCTTCCGAGGCGTGACTATATGCGCGGCAGTGATCTCGGTGGTTTGCGCCGTTGCTGGCATTATCATTTCGGTGCTGGCCGAAACGCCGACCGGCTCGACGATTGTCGCGGTGGATATTGCGGCGTTTGCCGTCATGGCGGCGGTGGGCAGGGTGGTCCGTAGGCGGGGACGGGGATAACACCGGCTTGCAGGCAATGAAATCATTCCCGGACAGCTCTCAGCTTTATACGCAAGACTTATATGCTGCAAAGAAAAATATTCTTCGGAATTGTTAAATTACCGTTGACATTGCCTGCAAAATGTATTAAAATAATTATATATTGACTATAATTAAGGTGAGAAAAATGTTCAACAGCATGACCGCCTACGGTCGCAGCCGAATGTCGCGGGATGAAAAGGATATAACCGTCGAGCTACGCTCGGTCAACAGCCGCGGACTTGATTGCTCGGTTCGCATGCCGCGGTGCTACTCGGCACTGGAGGAACGCGTACGCCCCTATCTCGTTGGGCGCGGCATAACACGCGGCAAGGTGGACGTTTTTATCAGTGTGGAAAGCTCTCAGAGCGATGAAGGCCAGACGCTGGTGCTGGATGAAGGGTACGCCACGGCGTATATTGCCGCGCTCAGACAGCTGCGCGACCGCTTCGGACTTGCCGACGATATCAGCACAATGACAGTCGCACAAAACCGCGAGCTGTTTCGCACCACAAAGCCGGAACAAGATGCAGAGCGTGACTGGCAGCAGCTGCTTCCCGCTATCAGCGAGGCGGTGGATAGGTTTTTGGCAGCGTCGGCGGCTGAGGGTGCACGGCTTGAGGCCGACATGATGTCCAAGCTTGAGCACATTGCCGGCAACGTCGAGAAGATAGCCGGACTGTCCGGAAACGATATTCAGGGCTACCGCGGTCGCCTTGAGCAGAAGCTGCGCGACATACTTGCCGACAACCGTATAACCGTCGACGAAAACCGACTGCTCACCGAATGTGCCATCGCGGCCGACCGGCTTGCGGTCGATGAGGAGGTAGTGAGGCTCAGGTCTCACATCGCCTATTTCCGCGAAATATGCCGCTCACCCGAGCCTGCCGGCAAACGGCTTGAATATCAGCTTATGGAGATGAACCGCGAGGTCAACACCATAGGCTCAAAATGCCAGAATACGGACATCTCGCGGCTGGTTGTAGACACCAAAAACGAGCTTGAAAAGATCCGCGAGCAGGTGCAGAACATAGCATGAAGCGCGGCGGCTGTTTTACAGCCGGGAAAGGCAGAACACATGAAATTCATTAATGCGGGTTATTCCAACCTGATAGCGGCCGAGCGCATAGTTCTGATAGCTGCGCCGGATTCGGCTCCGGTCAAGCGTCTAATGCAGGACGCCAAGGACGAAGGCCGCGCCATCGACCTGACGTGCGGCAAGCGCACGCGGTCGGTCATACTGACAGACACCGAGCACGTCATTCTTTCCGCCCTGTCGCCCGACAGGCTGGAGGCGCGGGCAGAGGGTGCAGATGTCGACGATAACGAGTAAACAAATCAACAGATAGTGAGGAAAATACAATGCTTTATCCGACCATAGCAGAGCTTACAAAGGGAAAATTCAACCGTTACGAGCTGGCGCTGGCGACCGCAAAGTGCGCCCGCCTTATCACCGACGAATATGTCCGTCAGAGAGAGTTCGCCGAGAAGTCCATGACCGGCAACAAGGACACCGACAAGCCGCTTATGTCGCTCATTGATAAGGAATACCGCGACCAGAAGGCCGTTAAAACGGCGATCAACCGTATCTACAGCGGTGAATATGTAATAGTCGAGCGTCCCGAAGACGGGGAGCAGATAGGCGAGCCTGATGCTACCGCCGAAGCTGAGCAAGCCGCCGAGGCTGTTGAGGATGCCGAGGCCGAAAAGCACAGCTTGCAAGACTGAGTCCCCAGGGAGTGCGTCATGGCATACGAATACGCAAAGGTATGTCTGACAGACGACATACCCTACACACTGGACCGGGAGTTTGATTATTATATTCCAGCGCAAATGCGTTCCGGTATCAGCCGGGGCGCTTTTGTTACAGTGCCCTTCGGGCGCGGCAACCGGCGGCGGCTCGGTATTGTTATGGATATTGCCGAAACGTCCGGGACTTCGCCCGAAAAGCTCAAGCCAATAGCATCTTTGTGCCCCGACAGTATGTCACTGAGTGAAGAGCTGCTGGGGCTTTGTCGGTTTCTTAAGGAGCAAACGCTGTGTACTGTCGGCGATGCCGTGCACGCCATGATCCCGGCGGCGGCCATGTCGCGCTTGGTGGAGTTTTACCGGCCGGTGGATGCCGGCTTCAGGCCCGAAGTTCGGCCGGCGGAGACGTCACGCGAGGGTGAGCTTTTGGCGTTTATTGAAAAAAAGGGCCGCGTCAGCGAGAGCGTTCTGCGCGGCAGATTTGGGAGCAAAGCGTCCGAGCTTGCCGCAAAGCTGATAAGATCCGGCCATATCGAGCGCGGTGTCGACATAAAACCGGGCGGACGTCAGATGTATGCCGAAACCTACCGGCTGGGAATATCCAATGAGGCCGCACAGGCGGCGCTGGACAAAATACCGGGAGCAGTGCCGCTGCGCTCGGACGGACAGCGACGGGTGGTCCGGCTGCTCATTGACGGCAGCATGGCTTCATCAGAGCTGTGCAGTCAGGCAAAAGTCAGCCGGGAGCAGCTGAAGACCCTGGCGGACAAAGGAATTATTGTACTTGATAAAACACAGGTGTACCGTGAACCGTATGCGGCCGCGGCCGAGCCGGCCTGTCGCGATAGCGTGGACACCGATTATATACTTAACGAGGAACAGTCGGCGGCATTTGAACGCCTTACAGAGCTGGCGGAGTCGGGCAAGCCCGCGGCCGCACTGCTTCACGGCGTGACAGGCAGCGGCAAGACCTGCGTCATGGTGAGGCTGATTGACCGCGTGCTGGCCGCCGGACGCTCGGTGATACTGCTGTTGCCCGAAATAGCGCTGACTCCGCAGTCAGTGTCGATATTCTGTTCAAGATACGGTCGTCGGGTGGCGGTCATACACTCGGGACTGTCGGCGGGAGAGCGGCTGGACGCGTACAACAAGATACGTCGCGGCGAAGCCGATCTTGTTGTCGGCACGCGCTCGGCGGTGTTTTCTCCCGTACCCAATCTCGGACTTATTATTATTGACGAGGAGCAGGAGCATACATATAAATCCGACTCCGATCCGAAATACCATGCCCGTGACGTGGCGCGTTACCGTTGCGCGCACGCCGACGCGCTGTTGCTGCTGTGCTCGGCCACACCGTCGGTCGAGAGTTATCAAAAGGCGGTGGAGGGTAAATACACTCTGTTGAAGCTGTCGCGGCGATATGGCGGCACGTCGTTGCCGAGCGTCGAGCTGGCGGACATGCGCGAGGAGGCACAGGCCGGGAATGTTGATCCTTTGGGAGATGTTCTGTCACGGCGCCTGCGCGAGACGGTAGCGGACGGCAAGCAGGCGGTGTTGTTTCTCAACCGGCGCGGGTACAACAATTTTGTGTCCTGCCGCATGTGCGGGACGGCAATCAAGTGTCCGCACTGTTCCGTCGCACTGCATTATCACGCGTCGCCCGGTCATTACGATGACGGCATGCTGGTATGTCACTGGTGCGGTCACCGGCAGAAACAGCCTGATGTGTGTCCCGAGTGCGGTTCGCCGCATCTTGTGCGCATGGGATATGGCACACAGCGCCTGGAGCGGGATCTGTCCGAGCTTTTGCCCGAAGCGCGAGTCTTGCGCATGGACGCCGACTCCACGGGCGAAAAATTTGCGTATGGCAACATGCTGGGCGCCTTCCGGAGGCACGAGGCTGACATACTGCTGGGCACGCAAATGGTGACTAAAGGTCACGATTTTCCGGATGTGACACTTGTAGGTGTTCTGCTCGCCGACGCGTCGCTGTACCTGGATGACTATCGCGCCAACGAGAGGACATTTGCACTGCTCACCCAGGTCGTGGGACGCGCGGGACGCCGCGACACGCCGGGCGTCGCGGTTATTCAGACCAACAATCCGGACAATGACGTTATAAGGCTGGCATGTGCTCAGGATTATGAAGGATTTTTTGCAAATGAGATAAAGCTGAGAAGGCTTTTGGTCTTTCCTCCGTTCTGCGATATCGCGCTGCTGACGTTGACGTCATCTGACGAGGGAGAGCTGTTCAGTGCCTCGCGAACGCTGGCAGAGGAGCTGTCCCGGCTGCTTAAGTCGGATTATTCCGATGTGCCGGCAGTGGTTTTCGGGCCTATGGAGGCTCCCGTCTACCGCGTCGACGGCAAATATCGCACGCGAATGGTGATTAAATGCCGGCTTAACAAACGCAGCCGCGCGCTGTTCTCTGAGTTGCTTATGCGACGCAGCGCCCCAGGC
>URHI01000099.1 GCA_900547565.1 uncultured Eubacteriales bacterium
TGCCTTGGGGGATTCGAACCCTCGACCTACTGCTTAGAAGGCAGTTGCTCTATCCAACTGAGCTAAAGGCACGTCAGAGATCAAACAGCACTTTGCTTCCTGCTTTTACACAGGAAGCAAAGTCGTTTGTGGAGCGAGTGATGGGAATCGAACCCACGCGGCCAGCTTGGAAGGCTGGAATTCTACCATTGAACTACACTCGCATACGGCGGCTTTCAAAACTGCTCTAATATAATACCACAATTATTTTTCATTGTCAATACTAAATTTGAAAAAAACTGAATTCTGTTGCAGGATAAACTCAACTGTATAATATAGGCTGATAAAAAATTCTCACATTATGCACAGCCGACGGTACTTTTTACCTCGGAGTGGCCGGTTGAGCGCTTTTTAGGATTAAGCGTTTATAAAATTTTCTTAATCCCTTCCATTTGAATCATAGTTGTGATATAATTATTCTGTATAAAAACAACTTCACATCATGGAGGCATTTCATGGAAAAGTACAAAGGTCTGCCGCTGTCGATTGACGGCGGTAAGTGGGACTCCGGTCATGTTCAGGGCATAGCGCTGGATACCGCCGGAAAATATGTTTATTACGCATTTACGACTACTCTGGTAAAAACAGACCTTGACGGCAATCTCATCGGCACTGTTACAGGTCTGCTCGGACATCTCGGCTGCATCGACTTCAACGACGATGACGGAAAACTGTATGGCTCGCTTGAGCTAAAGCACGATTCCATAGGCCAGGGCATCATGAAAAAAACGGGTCAGGCGATCGCCGAGGAGGATTCGTTTTACATAGCGATATTTGATGTTGATAAGATCGACCGCGTCGGCATGAATGCCGAAAAAGACGGTGTCATGAAGACCGTGTACCTCGGTGAGGTAGTGCAAGACTATGCCGCTTCCGATGTGTGCGGCAAGGCGCACCGTTACGGATGCTCGGGTGTTGACGGAACAGGCTTCGGCCCGGTTCCCGGAGCTCCTGCGGACAGTCCCAAAATGCTGTTCATTGCATATGGGATATACGGCGAGATCGACCGTGAGGACAATGACTATCAGGTCCTGCTCAGCTTCGACTGGCGCAGGTTCGACAGCTATGCTCAACCGCTGACTCAGGAAAATCCGCATCACAGCGGCCCTCATTCCGATGCAAGGTATTTTATTTACACCGGCAACACCACGTGGGGCGTTCAGAATCTTGAGTATGATGCCTTCACCGGTGACTGGTATGCGGCGGTGTATGTCGGAAAAAAGCCGCAGTATCCCAACTATCCGATGTTTGTCATCGACGGCAGTGTTGCCCCGTATGAGGCCGAGCTTAAGGGTCGCGGCGGTGAGCGCGGAATGGTTCTTTCACTAAAAAAAGAAGGCAATTATCATGAAGACAGCGGCGTCTGGGGCCTGACCTTCAAGCGTGGCCAGACGGGCATGTATTCGTTTGGCAACGGGCTGTTTTATATGTCGCATGAGGGCCGCACTCCCGAGCCTGAGCGCCTGCACACCTGTATTCTTCATCTTTACAAACGCCTGCCGGGCGATGCCGTCGGGTTTGAGAAGATAACCGAGTCAGAGCCGGCCGGGACTGATGATCCCGACCCTGCCAGGCGTAAGCCGTATAGTCAAATGCCACCGGAGCCTAACTATATTAATATAGCTCCAAAAGCGATGGCCGCTACTCCCGAGGCTTCCGCGGCACAACACAGGGAGACTTCAGTGTCGGGGACAAAGTCCCCCACACAACCGTCAGAGCAGGCGGCGCAATCAGCTGTACGTACCGTCACCGCACCACCGCAGGAATCGGCAACTGCCACTCCCGTGCTGGATATCAGGCACCTGTATAAATCATTCGGTGCGCGCAGAGTGCTTAACGACATAAGCCTGTGCGTCTATCCCGGCGAGATATTCGGTTTTCTCGGTCCCAACGGCTCGGGGAAAACTACCACTATCAAGCTGATGCTGGGGCTTCTGACTATCGAAAAGGGTGAGATCTTCATATGCGGACACGATGTCCGCCATGATTTCGAGGCCGCCATGACAAACGTAGGCGGAATAATTGAAAACCCCGAAATGTACAAATATCTCACCGGACGTCAGAACCTTGAGCAGTATTGCCGTATGTGCGGCCGCATACCCGTCTCGCGCATTGATGAGGTCGTGGCGCTTGTGGGACTTGAGGATCGTATAGACGATAAGATCTCCAAATATTCACTCGGTATGCGTCAGCGCCTTGGCCTGGCACAGGCACTGCTGAACAAGCCGGCATTGCTGGTGCTGGACGAGCCGACAAACGGCCTTGACCCTGCCGGGATACACGATCTGCGAGAAACGCTGAAAAGCCTTGCGGCGCAAGGCGTTGCGGTGTTTGTATCCAGCCACCAGCTCGCCGAGCTTGAGCAAATGTGTACTCGTGTCGGCGTGCTCGACCGCGGTACACTGCTGGGCGTTCACACCATGGAGGAGCTGCACGGAGTCAGCGAAGTCAACACAAGCACGCTGCTTATCCGTGTGCAGAACGGCGTGGCCGCCGAGGCGGTGATGTCGCGGCTGGGCATCGGCTTTAAGGCGGAGGACGGCGGATATACCGTTACACTGGCTGACGGACGCGTCCCCGAGGTGCTGCGTGAGCTGGCGGTGTGCGACGCCGGACTGCTGGCGGCTATTCCGGTGCAGCGCAGCCTGGAGCAGGCTTTCCTTGAAATGACCCGCAATTATGACCGTGTTACAGGAGCCGCTACGGGATCGTCCGGTGCAGCAGGGATTTCAAGTGCAGCCGGGGCTGACTCCGGCAGGGCGTAAGGAGGTGCCGATATGAATAATCAGAAAACCGTCCGCGGAGGACTTGTGCGCAACGAGTGCATCAAAATTCGGCGGCAGACAGGGCTTAGGGTGGTCTTTATTGTCATACTGGTTATTTGCCTGCTCGAGCCGCTGCTGTTCAAAGCGATCGATGTGTTTGCGAATTCGTATATATTCTCGTCCAATCTGCAAGACAGATATGAGTTCTATCTTGAGGATGCCAAGGCTTACCGCGAGGCGGCTAAAGAGCTGAGTGCAGACTCCCAACGCCATATGCTGCTGAGCGCCGAGTATTACGATGCCTACGCAGAGGCGCTCGGATATTTCATCGATAACAACACTCCCGAATGGAAGCAGGCATATTACCTTGACATTTACTGCTCTCACGTGCTGAAGCAGCGTGCCGCCGAGCTTATGGTGTCGGGCGAATATTCGCCGCAAGAGGTATATGACAGCATGTTCGGAGGCTCACTGTCGGATCAGGATAAGTTTACAGCCGCAGTCTGTGTGCTTTCCGACACGAATGAGGTGCTGTTTCTGGCGGAGCAGGACGGTGTTGACACGGAGATTGACTCAATTCAGTTTTATGACTATGTAAAGCTCGAGTCGGATGCCGTGCGGGAATATCTCGCCAAGGCCGAATTTACCGATGAGCTGGCCGTGTGGTATGCTATGGCGCAGGCCAATGCCGAGCAATGCAGGGCGCAGGCAGCCGAGCTTAAGCAACAGACGGAACAGCACCCCGATGACAGCCGGATCAGGTTCAGATACGAGGGCGCACTGCTGTCGGTTGAAGGATATACGGCGCTTGCCAAAGGGTACAGGTGGCTGTATGACAACGCGGCGGAGTATGGCTCATGGCAGATAAATGCGGTCAGAGAGGGCATGGCACGGGCAACCGCGGCACTGGCCGACACAGCCGTATACGACCGTGCCGGATTTGAGGATTCTGTTGAAGCCGACTATTACAGCTCTTATGAGCAATATGTTGACGAAAAGCAGAGTGCGCAGGAGTCTGCACGACAGGCTTTGGCAATTTTTGACTACAGTCTGGAGCACAACATTCCCGTATCCGGTGCGCTGACAGACACGGCCAAGGGCGACACAAATCAGTGCATTGCCATGTCGGCCGGGCTGATATTGATATACATGATAATTCTTGCCGGTACCACGCTGTCGGGAGAGTTTTCGTCCGGCTCGGTGAGACTGCTGCTCATACGGCCGAAAAAGCGCCGCAAAATACTTACCGCTAAAATTGTAAGCGTGCTTGCCTCGACCGCGCTGCTGGTCGCGCTGGCAACGGTCGGACAGCTCGCGATCAATATCATATTCAACGGCGTATCCGATACCTTCACCCCCGACCTGTATTACATCGGAGGCCGCGTGGTAGAGCTGCCGGGCATAGTAAGATCTGCGCAGATACTGGTCTATTCGCTTCTGCCGGCATTGCTTGCCGCATCTCTGGCGCTGCTGCTGTCCTGCCTGACGAGTCGGTCGGCGCTGGCTATCGCTGTCCCGCTGGTGCTCAACGCCATACTCGGAACGGCATCATCAATTGCACTGGCCATGCGCTCGTTTGCGCCCATGCTTGATTATACCATACTGCCCTACTACAGCATGACGGCGTTTGTAAACGACCCGCTGGTGCTGTATTTATCCGACAGTGTCGGGCTGACCGGTATAGGTACTCTTGCATCTGCCTCGGGACTGCATGCATGGGTGGGACTGGCTATGTTCGGTTTCGGTGTGGTGCTGGCCGTGGCGCTGTCGTATCTGAGCTTTATCAAACGTCAGATAAAGAGTTGATTATAGCAATATTTGTCCGATAGATGCCATAGTATGACTTGAAATCGGCAAATAAATGGGATATAATTATTAAAAATCATATAAGAAAGAGGTAATTATTATGTCATTCCCTGTAGCAGTGCAAGTTTATTCCGTCCGTGATGACGCAAAGGCCGACCTTGCCGCCACTCTCCGCTCCATTCGGGAGATGGGATATGACGGCGTTGAATTTGCGGGTATGTACGATCACACCCCCGAGGAGATCAGAGATATGTGCCGCGAGACAGGACTTGTTCCGCTGTCGGCGCACGTCAGCTTTGTGGAAATGCTCAAGGATCCGGTGGGACTGCTCTCAAAATACAAGACCATCGGCTGTCAGTATGTGGCCATTCCCGCGCTGTCCAAGGAGCATCGCCCCGACAACCCCAATTTCCCTTATGTAATGGAGTTTATCAGAACGGTGGCGACCGTGTCTAATTCGCTAGGCATACGTTTTCTCTATCACAACCACGACTTTGAGTTTATGAAGATAGGCGGTAAGTACGCGCTTGACCTGCTGTATGAAACCGTTCCCGCCGAGCTGCTTGCAACCGAGCTTGATACCTGTTGGGTCAACGTAGGCGGTGAGGATCCCGCAGCGTTTCTGCGCAAGTATACGGGCCGTGCGCCTGTGGTGCATCTCAAGGACTTCTGGGGCAACCGCGCCGACGCCGCTTACGAGATCATCGGCGGCGAGGAGGGCAAGGCTCCCGCACGTCCAGAGGGCTTTGAGTTCCGCCCGCTCGGCAAGGGGCTGCAGGATATTCCTTCCATTCTCGCGGCCGCTCACGATGCCGGCTCTGAGTGGGTGGTGGTTGAGCAGGACAACCCGAGTATGGGTCTGACACCGATGGAGTCGATCAAAGCAAGCATCGACTACCTCAAAACCGTGAACAAATGAAACATACAGCTAAGTGTATAGGTATCGCCGTGCTGTGCCTGCTGTCTGCCGCTCTGCTGTGGAGCTGTAAAGGCGGCGGGCACGGAGCGGACGGCATTACAACACCCGATACAACGCCGGCGGGGGCAGAGTCCGGTATCACGTCCGACACATCGGCCGCGGACGGACAGGCGCTCAGCTGGGGAGAGTTCACAATCATTCGCGCTGACGAAACCGACGCCGAGCTGGTTCAGACGGTAACCGATTGGCGTATCAGACTAAACAGTGCGCTGGGCGTTAAAATGTCGATAAAAACCGACTGGTCGAAGGACAACAAGCAAAACGACACCGTTGAAAGCGGCGCCGATGTGCATGAAATACTCATCGGCAACACCAACCGTGCTGAGTCACGCAGCGTAGCCTCGGAAAACAAAATGACGTTCGGATATGTCGTGAAATATGTCAACGGAAAGTTGGTCATCTGGGGCACCGACCTCAACGCCACGCTTCGTGCGCTCGAGTACACAGAAGCACAGCTGACTGCAGGAAATGTCCTGAGCAATTATGACTATACCTGCGATCTTGCCGGAGAGGGAAGTGCTGTGTGGAAGCTGGCAACGCAGTATAAGATTATTTTCGCCAACGGTGCTTCAGAGCGCGAGTTGACGGCCGCAAAACGGCTGAAATCGGCTCTGGGTGAGCTGAGCGGAGCCGTTGTCGGCATGGGTACGGACACAGGCCCCCGGGCTGAGCATGAAATACTGGTCGGAAACACGGGAGGGGATGCCGGCGCATTGTCGGAGGAGCTTGGCTATTCCGACTATGTCATAACCGCGAAGGACGGTAATATTATCATTGCCGGCGGCAGTCCGCTGGCAACTCAGCAGGCGGTTGAGAAATTCATTGAACAGATGTCCGTCGGCAGTATTGACGATGTCAACAGCTTGGAGTACAAGTACAGCTTCCGCGATATACGGCCGGATTCGGTCATATGGAATATGGACGCTTTTGTACCGGTGTGGAAGTCGGAGTTCACAGCGCCCGACTGGCTGCTCGACTTTGAGCAGAAGGCGTACGGCTGTGTTACGCAATCGGGCCGCATGATGAGCGACGCCCACCGCGGAGATAACTACAACTACCCCGAAAATTCGGCTGAGGGTATACTCAGCGCCGTGCTCATGGGTGTCGACTGCATTGAGATAGACATAAGGCTCACGGCAGACAATGTCATGGTGCTGATGCACGACGAAACGCTGTCGCGGACTACAAATTTTTCCGATATGAAGGGCAAGAACGGCCTGCCGACCTCGGATAAGGTATCCGACTGGACGTATGAACAGTTGCTGCAGCTGAGCCTGAGGTCCGGACGGGGAGGCAAAAATTCCACCGTCACCGGGTATAAGGTGTGCACAGCCTATGAGGCTGTTCGCATTATGGCGGGGCGTGTCATGATACACTGGGACTGCAAGGATGACAACATTGTACGCGATACCGACACATATCTGCTGGCAGCGGAGCTGGGAGCCAAGGAGAGCTTCTATTACTACTATGGCCCCGACGTGCTGAACAAATGGTACAGTCTGGATAAGAGCGACACCGACTTCAAGGCGTTTCTTGACAACATGGCGGCATATTGTACCCGCACCGGTGGCTCGCGCCGCGGACGTAACTTCGATTACA
>URHI01000100.1 GCA_900547565.1 uncultured Eubacteriales bacterium
GGAGAGATTGGTCTCCCTGCCGCGCTGTTTTTTATAGCTCAGCCAGTATTTCCGATGCGTTGGTATCGGGTTTGACTTTGGGCATAACCTTTTCTATGATACCGTGCTCATCAATTATAAATGTTGTCCTAACAACGCCCAGGCATGTTTTGCCGCACATTTTCTTTTCCTGCCATACCCCGTAGGCTTTTATAGCCTCAAGCCCCGGGTCGGAGAGCAAAACGAAATTAAGTCCGTATTTTTCAGCAAACTTTACGTGGGACTCTACGCTGTCCTTGCTTATACCGATTACCTCCACGCCCTTGTTCTGAAATTCCTTATACAGACCGGCAAATGCACATGCCTGCCGTGTGCACCCCGGGGTGTTATCCTTGGGATAGAAATACAGAACTACCTTTTTGCCGGCAAAATCGGACAATGAAACGATATTGTTGTTTTTATCCCGCAGTGTAAACTGCGGAGCTTTCATTCCTGCTCCAAGCATATATTTTTCCACCGTTTTATATTTTGTCACTTGTGCCGGTTATATGTCGGCCTTCCACAAGCCGTGGAGGTTGCAATAAGCATATACGGCAATCGGTTTTTCGTTTACAAGAGCGAATTCGGCAACCGGTTCAGCGCCGACCTCGAGACATTTGCGCTGGCCGCCCTTGTCGGTCTGGAGGTATACCCACATAATACTGTGTTCCTGTGTCATAGGATGAGCCGCCGAACCTACCTTTACCGTGACTGCGTTGCCGTTGACGGTTACAACGGGTATATGTTTTTCGTGACTTGCTTCGGTTTTTCCGGGTTCCAGCCGAGTCATTTTCTGCCCGCAGCACATTATCGGTACACCTGCGTTGTTGATAATTCCGACAAGATTGCCGCAATGCTCGCAAATATAGAATCTGGTTTCACACATGTTTTTGTCTCCTCATTGATTCTTTTTTATAATATATTATTTACCTGCTTCAGCAAATCGTACACTGAAGTGCCTGTCGTATATGACCGACAGGCACTTGAAATGACTCAATAATTCTCTTTTCTGACTTCAAAGTAGCTCTGCGGATGCTTGCAGACTGGGCAAACCTCGGGGGCGGAGGTTCCGATAACTAGATGACCGCAGTTGCGACATTCCCACATAACTACGCCGCTTTTTTCAAAAACGGCCTTAGTTTCAACATTCTTGAGAAGGGCACGGTATCTTTCCTCGTGTGCCTTTTCAATAGCCGCAACGCCGCGGAACTGCTCAGCCAGCTGGTGGAAGCCTTCTTCGTCGGCTTGATTTGCAAATGTAGCGTACATATCTGTCCACTCGTAGTTTTCGCCTTCGGCGGCGTGGAGCAGATTTTCGGCGGTATCGCCAAGCTCTCCGAGTGCCTTGAACCAGAGCTTTGCATGCTCCATTTCATTCTGCGCGGTCTGAAGGAACAGCGCGGCGATTTGCTCGTAACCTGCTTTTTTGGCGACGGAAGCAAAATATGTATATTTGTTTCTTGCCTGAGATTCACCTGCAAAAGCGGTCCACAGGTTTTGCTCGGTCTTGGTTCCGGCATAAGGATTTTTAGCGGGTGCTGCCTCTTCGATCTTGACAAATTTTGAAGCGGGCTGCTTGCACACAGGGCAAGTAAAGCCTTCGTTGATCGGTCCTTCGTGAATGTAGCCGCATACAGTGCATTTCCATTTTTCCATTGTTACAATCTCCTTTTTTTAGTATTTTAATTGAATTTCAGCCTGACCAAATGCATTTTACAGCATCGGCCGTAAAATCCGGACAACTATTTTACCGTATATATTTTACAATGATTTTTTGCTTTTTTCTGTGACTGAGTCACGATATTTTTGTTTTTTTCCGTTATGTACTGCCCCGTGATAATTATCGATAATGGTAGCAACTGCCGGTATTGGCCGCGCATGTATACAAAAAGACAGAGAGAAGGGATATATGACCTTCTCTCTGCCTTTCCGTATTGCAACGTCCTGCGTCTGAAATTAAACTGATGAGATCTCCGGATGTCATTTTACGATACGGCTCTTTTTTTGTCCCTGACAGGGACAACGGTGGGGGAACAGGGAGCGAACAGCTGATCCAGCGTCACACCCAGAACGGCTGCAAGAGAGGGCAGGAGCATGATGTCCGGACACGCCAGCTGGCGTTCCCATTTCGATACTGCCTGTGCGCTGACACCGAGCAACGCTCCGAGAGCGTCCTGTGTCAGGCCCTGCATTTTTCTCTGCCGTGCAATATTTTCACCCAACCCGAATTGCTGTTGCAGCAAGCTATCACCCTACCTTTCGGTTAAAGCCAGTTGCCTCGGCTGCTTCGGTTTACGCGCCACCGCTCCGGGGCGGATATACCCCGGAAACGGCAGTCACGCTCGGATGGTTTTGTAATCTGATCTGTTCTGAATTACTTGTCGCCGCCGAGGCGGGCGACATTGCATCCGATATGAGAATAGTTCTTCATATCACCGCCTCCTTTCAACAAAATTATTTCGCGTTCCCGCGATATCGGCATTATACCATATTACAGAACGGTTGTCAATAAACCATTGGTTTAGTGAGATACAATAGCGCCGTCGGGGCTTTTGCCGGCACGTCTGAAATACGTTAATGTGAAAAATTACTTGTGATATTTGGTTCCTTTGATGATATTGAATCCCCGGTAGACCGCCTCAAGCAGGATCACTCGCATCAGCTGGTGCGGAAACGTCAGCTTTGAGAAGGATAACCTCAGTTCACAGGCCTGCTTGACCTGATCGGACAGTCCGTACGAGCCGCCGACAATAAAGCACAGGCATGCTGCCCGCCCTGCGGCCGATTCGATAAACTCAGCAAGCTCAGGTGATGACATCTGCCGTCCCTCGACGCACAGCGCGACCTTGACCGACCGCGTCGGGCAGGCCGAAAGTATGCGTTTGCCTTCGTCCGTGAGCGCAGCGCGCACATCGGAGCCGGACGGCGAGTCGGGTAGACGCGCTTCCTTCAGCTCTACAATTTCCGGCGTGCAGAACGCTGACAGCCGCTTTTTGTACTCTGCTACAGCGTCCCGCAGATAGGCTTCCTTAAGACCGCCTACCACGATGAATTTTACATTCAGCATAACATTTACACCAGTATGACCGGCACGTTCGGGTCGGCCACTCTTATATCAACCTCGGCCTGCGGTACAGCGCCGCGCACTGCCGCCAGCGCCATATCCGGCGTGTTGTTTTCATTGCTCAGGTGAGCCAGCAGTATGTGCCGCGTCCCCGACTGTGCCAGCTCGGCGGCAAATGCGGCGCAGTCATCGTTTGAAAGATGCCCACGCCGGGACAATATGCGCTGCTTGAGCTGGTAGGGATAGCGCCCGAACATCAGCAGATTGGGGTCATGGTTACATTCAAGGACAACCGATTCACAGCCGAGCAGATTACGTGACATGTCCTCGGTGACACATCCCGTATCTGTAGCAAGGCCTATGACATGGTGTCCGTCCTCGTCGTCAAACTCCAACCGGTAGCCGACACTGCACTCGCTGTCGTGCGACGTTGCAAACGACGAGACTGTAAGTCCTGCCAGCTGTACGCAGAAATGTGGCTGATGCGGCACTGCCGCGCGGCACAGAAATTCACCTGCCGGCATACCGGCAAGCGAGCGGTCGGTAATATGTACGGGAATTGAGTGCTTTTTCGAAATGATTTCAAGTGCGCCGACGTGGTCGGCATGCTCATGAGTTATGAATATAGCGCCGATGCCGCTTATGTCAAGTCCCAGTGAGGTGAGCGCGGCACACAACGACCGGGCACTCTTGCCGGCATCTATTAGTATTGTTGCGCCACCTGCCTGCACCAGCACCGAATTGCCGCCCGAGCCTGAATACAGCGAGCAGATATGATAAGCCATGTTTTCTCCGTTTCTGTTGTCAGACAACACAAAAAGCCAAGTGCGGCAGTCATCCGCAGGCAAGGCTTTATGCGTATTGTTTATTTGTATATCGTGCGTTCGTGTCAACTGAACAAGGACTCAAAATAGCCAAATACGAACAGCTCCAGCAGATCGTATGTGAATGTGAGCAACAGCGGAATAAGCAATGTCAGCATCCACTTCGATTTTTTCATGCGTCGTTCGCCGTCGGCTATGAACTCGCACTTTTGTTCGGCGCTCATAGTGTCAGGCAACATATCTGCCGTGACACCGCGGCGGGAAAAACCGCGGTTATACAGAGTATATCCTATAGCCAATCCCGCCGTGGCAAACAGATAAATGCCGAGAACAATTTTGAACCAGCTGTAATTCATTGCTACGCGGTATATTGAAAAGACGACCGCCGTGTTGACGACAAGCGTGAGCAACAGCTTCCAGTTAAACGGCTTTTTGCCCGATGGCGTAACGGTTTTGACACCGGACGCCGGAAAAACATTTTTGTCGCGTTTTTTGTGCTTCATGGTCGCCCCTCCACCGCCGTGCTTATTTAAGGTAATCCATTATGTCGATACCGAGCATCGGCATAAGGCGGGTCAGCAGTATTCTGTGGCGCATGTAGCTGTGATAGCGCAGGCCGATCTCCATAAGCTCGGGCGAGACGTGGACGTCTGCAGGCTCGGTGACGGCACCCGCCGCCTTCATCATGCGCATAAGCTCCTCATCGGTGGGAAGCGTTTCAAGAATGATTTTACGTATTTCAGGCCAGCTGCGGCGAATACGCTCGAGGTCGAGACCTTCGGTTATGGTTGGATTGTTGAGCTTCATAAGCTCGGGGATCTGCTCGGGTGAGAACTGAGCTTTGATCTCGTCCCAATCGGGGTGGTCCGGTACGGGGTTGACCTCGGTTACACGCTCGGCGATGTTGCGGTAGATGCGGTTGATGAGGACCGTAGCCACGCCGACCTTTTTTCCATGGAATTCGGGCCAGATACCGCGCGCCAGCTTGTAGCACTCCCAGAAGTGGGACACGACATGCTCAGCGCCCGATGCGGGGCGTGAGGACATGGCCAGCTTCATTCCAAAGCCCGACAGGACCAGACCTTCCATAATACTCCCGGCTGCATCCTCATCTTCAAGCGTAACCTTATCGGCCAGTGCGACGACTTTGTTGACGCCCTGCATTGTAATGTCGGCAACTGCGGGGCAATAATACTCGTCTGTCAGCAGATTCGAGATGCGCCAGTCGACAATTCCTATGTATTTTGCGACCATGTCGCCGAATCCGGCCGCCTTAAGCTCAACGGGAGCCTTGGCGAGAATTTTGGTGTCGGCGATGATGATCTCAGGCTGTTCGGCTTTCCATGAGTTCTTGAAGTTGTTGGTTATAATTGGTGCGGTGTCGGAGGCGAAGCCGTCCATTGAGGGAGCTGTTGCGAATATGCAGAAACGTTTGCCCATATCATGAGCCGTAACGCGGCAGATATCGTTGAGTGAACCGGTGCCGACAGAGATTATGCCGTCGATATCCCAGCACAGTGACTTAAGCTCGTTGACTTGCTCTACCTTGGCGTAGATCATGTTTTTGTATATGACTTTTTTAGTCTCGAATCCGGCAGCGTTCAGCGAGTCAAGCAGTCCGTCGGAAACACTGATAGTGTTTTCATCTGCAACCAGCAGCAGCTTCTTTGGAAAATCTGCGTCGGTGAGTATCTGACCGACACGAGAGGTAACGCCGCTTTCGATTTCAACGACGCGTGTCACTATGGTATGCTTTTTGCCGCAAGGGCAGTTTTCCAGATTTTTGAGCATTTTCTGTAGATCCATTTGAGTTTACCTCTTTGCAAAAAAATTTTTCATCAGTATAATTATACTCTTTTGACAGCTGCTTGTCAAGACGAGGCTTGACATCAGTTCGACTAAGTTATATAATATTAACGATAAAAACTTATTCAGAAGGTACAGATAAGTGACGAAAAACATAAATCTGACAATAATATCAAAGCGTTACGAGGCCGATACCGAGGCTATGGCCCAGCCGCCCGCCGATGTACGTCCTCAGGAGCTTAAGATCGTAACCGAGGCCGTCTTGGAGAGCACGCCCGGCCGAGTGGAAATAATATACGACGAAAGCGAGCTGTCGGGACTTCAGGGAAACTCAACGCATCTGATCTTTAACCCCGATGACCCGGATATTTTCACCATGCAGCGAACAGGTCCTGCATCGACCACTATGGTATTCATACCCGGTATGCGGCATGTCTGTAAATATCACACACCGCTGTTGCCGTTTGAACTGATACTGACGACGCATTCGCTGAGCAACCGCCTGTTCGACGAGGGCTGGCTTGAGGTGGATTACACCACGGAGCTGGGCCGTACGTCCCATGCGCGAACCATGCTGCGGCTTGAAATTTCACCTGTCGGAGAGGGCGAGCAATGAGAGCATTTATATATCTGGGCGGCAGTATACTGCCTGAAAATATTACCGAGCACCCGAGATCCGACGATCTGACTATCGCCGCGGATTCGGGTTTGCTCAACGCTCAGGCGTTAGGTGAGCGTGTCGACATACTGCTGGGGGATTTTGATTCGCTTGGCGGGGAGGTACAGCTCCCGCGTGACGCTGAGCGGCTGACCTTTCCACCAGAAAAGGATCTGACCGACGCGCAGCTGGCGATCGAAACGGCGATAGCACGCGGTGCCGACGAGGCGGTGATTATCGGCGGGCTTGACGGGCGACTGGATCACACACTGTCGGTGCTCGGAATACTTGAAGATGCGTACGGACGCGGATTCAGGGCGTTGGCATTAAGCGGCTACAACCGGGTGCGGTATCTGGTGTCGACCAGCACGTTGTTACCGCGCAGCGGGTACAGGTATCTGTCTCTGTTGGCAGCGGACAAAAAGGTTCGCGGTGTGTCGGTTGAGGGTTGTAAGTATCCGTTGCACAACGCCACGCTGACCTCGCGGCTTCAGTTTGCGGTGTCAAATGAGATCGTTGAGAATTGCGCGCTGGTTTCTGTACGGCGCGGGGCGATATATTTGGTGGAGAGCCGAGACAGGTAGGTCTTGGCTCTTTTTTGATAACTGTTGATTTATCGTATCTCAAGGCGATGAGACCGTATTTTTTACGGAAATATCGTCTTACTGGGCGATGAAAAAAGTGTTTTCTATAGAATTATCGTCTTACAGGACGATGAGAAGTGTACTTTTCTGCTCCGCGCCATACAATTTGCCGAACTGTGTTCGGCAAA
>URHI01000101.1 GCA_900547565.1 uncultured Eubacteriales bacterium
AAATCGCAACTATCTTGATAACCGTGCCGTCAAGCAACATCTCGACCGTTGAACTGTCGGCTATCATTATTTCCCCGATAGTGTTGTAGAAGGTTATCGTTGCCGTCGGCAGCATTTCGTCATATTGCAGGCCTGTGTGAGCGTAGTATGAGGTATCAATAAATTCGCCCAGTTCTTCTTGCGCTTTTGCAACGAGCTCCGCTTCACTGATCTTATTCTGTGTCTGTGCCGGAAGTGACGAGTATGGAACACTTTTCATATAGCCTATAACCTTGTCGGTACCGTGCTCTGTGTAAAACGAAGATATGTCGCTGTCAGATGATGAAGTGTAATATACGTCATACCCTGATATGTGCATGGACGGTTTGGCTGAACGCACGAAATTCACATCATATTGGGTATTGCGGTATGTCAGTGATTGCGCCGGAGCAGTTACAGTATTGTCGCTGTAATGAACCGAAAAAGCCGATAATTTTTCATTGTTTGAAGGAATTAATGGGGTGTATCCGGTATCAGTCAATGCATCCGATGTTGAGCTTGCAATGATAACCTGCCCCGGCGTGGCTACTTTGTCAACGCGGCCTGAGCATGAAGATAATACAATTACTGCTGTTATTATTGTTATAGCACTAATAAGATATTTTTTCATGATAAGCCTCCTCATAAAATAAATTTAAATTTTAATTATGATACATATATAGCATATTGCTTCGAGCGAGATCAGTGTCAACGTAGTCAGAATTAATTTCCAACAAAGCATTAATTATTGCATCATATGTTATTTTATCCCCAGTTTTGTATTGATTTAGCGCAACAAAAAAATCTAAAATCCAATCATTGGCATCACTGCAGTTTATTGTCGTCTTAAATCCAATAACATTCTTCGCTCCCTCGTTGTATGTGGACACAACGAGATTGTTACCGGTTTCACCTCCATATCCACAAAGGCAACAGCAGTACAAAACCAGATCTGAATTTGAAAGAGTACGCATTTCCCCGGTGCCCAAATTGCCTTGATTCATCATTGGGGAATACATATCGGAATCTCCAAAAATGATATATGTGGCTTTCCCATGCCCACGATATACAGTAACATCCGAGTTGGCTAAATAACCGGCAGCATATTCGCCACTGGAAATGCTGGTATATGTGGATATGCTGGAGCCATTGCCATAAATTGAACGAATTGATGAGGATATTGAGCTAAAATACGAAGTATGGTCGTGTGTACCGCCTGAGCTCGATGGTATGCCTATGAGTGTCGCAGTTTGCCTATTCTTAGATACTATTGATATGTTGGCAACCCCAGTGACGGTCGAATCGACAGAGCTTGTAACGCCTATAGTGAACGCTCCTTCACTGACACCTGTTACTGAGCCGTTCGAAGTCACGGTACCAGTGGAATAATTGGAAGAGTAGGTGGCCGCTTGGTTCAAAGTAGTTGTTGAAAAAACTCCGGCAGTCAGTTGCGTGCTATTGCCGATTTTTACGGCAGAATTGCCATAAACAATAATTCCTTTTAGTGATGCAACCTCTGAATCGGAAAGTTTGGACAATCCCCAACGCTCATATGGAGCCCCGGAGTATTCCCCAACGGTATACACATTGTTGGTATTCGAATCCAGCGCTAATGTACGACTCTCTAATCCTTTATTTTGAATAATAAACCCTGCTCCATTTGAGGCTGCCGATATCTTCCATTTTGTGCTATCAAGTGAAAATGAATAATCAATGCCTATACTGTATATCGCTACATTGGTGGTGCTATAATCAAGTCCGAAATTCGGCTTGTGTAAAGGTCGTAGCGTATACATGTCGTCGGATAAATGCGTTAAAAGCCATAGCGCATTTTTCTCCATAATGTCGTCATAGTCGTACACCAAATCTTACTCGCAAAACACATTTGTGTTGTTGGTTATTCCATAACCTTCAACCTTTAAGCTTTGCAAGGAGCTCCAGTTGAATATCCGATATACCCCATTGGGCAGTATCTGACTCGAAGTAGTGAAAATGGTATTGTTGGCTGATATGCTATCTGTGGAGGTTTTTGTGGATTCTTCATCAGCCGCAGAAACAGGGATGAAGATCAAGAGAATTAAAACTGCCATAATCACCAATGTGAAAAGAATAGATCGCATATTTCTTTTTGTGCCCATTTTTCTTTTTCTACTTTTTATTAATAAATTTTGTATCTTATAAGATACACATTTATTATAACTAATTTTTCCATGTTTGTCAAGTGCTTTTTGAGATTACGCACAAAATCTTGCACAAATCACAACAAAGTTTGTTTTTAATGCACAAAAATCCTTTTGTCGCAATATAATACCGCCGGAAGCACAACTGCTCCCGGCGGTATTGGATTTATTAAATTTCCTGCTCAATCAGCGCCGCAATATCACGTGCAGGTTGGCAATCCTTCCCAAGAGCGGCGGCAAAAGCATGCGCGTCGTAACGGCACCCCTTCAGCCGTCCCGGCAGAGACAGAATATATTCACTGTCCAGCGCGTCGGAGAAGACCTGGCAGTCGGCAACCTTGCCGTCACGTACATCCAGCTCAAGCGTGATCCCGCCCCACGGGAATCTGCCCGCAAGCCGGTGCGAAAACTCCGGAGTCCGGCTGTATTTCCAGTCCGGACATGCGAACTCTGCACGGATAGGCTCCAGAATCTCATCTGAGGGAAGTCTGCCGTCTGTCACCTCAAGTCCGTACACCTGTCCGAACGTCTTGCGCAGTGCCGCGGCCATGGTGTCTACATTTATTGCCTCCGACAGCTGTGACAGATTGACAACACGTGACTTGACAGACGCAACTCCTTTGGCTTTCAGCTTGTCGGCCGGCACGCTGAGGTATTTTGACATTGCCTCGGTATCGGTTTTTATGAGTATCGTACCGTGATGATAATGTCGATCGCCAAAGCACCAAAAGGCGTTGCCCGAGAACTTTGCGCCGCCCGCAAGTATATCATTGCGGCCGCTGACTTCGGCTTTGATGCCGAACAGCCCGACTGCTGCGGCTATTACAGAGCACTGCCGCGCCACATCATAGTTTTCGGCCGTGGCGGCAAATGTGAAATTGAGATTTCCCACATCGTGGTAGACTGCTCCGCCGCCCGAAAGCCGCCGGGCAAGGTGTCCGCCGTCGGCTTCAAGTGAGGTTACGCGGCACTCCGCCCAGCAGTTCTGATTCCGGCCGATAACCACAGTTCGCTGGTTCCGCCACAGATACAGCACGACCTCGTCCTCGCCGACGCTGAGCGTCAGTTGCTTTTCAACTGCCATGTTGTAGTAGGGATCCAGCCTGTCAGACATGTAGTATGTTAGCTTTTTGATCATTATTTAATCCTTGTTTTGTGAATTTTTAAGGCTATTATACAACACAGCATCAATTCTGTCAAGTCGATAAGGTATAAATGTAATTACATTGTAAAAAAGCCGAAAAAATATCCGCAATCCGCCAAATTACGTTGACTTATGGACGGGTTGAGTTTATAATAATATCGTAAATATAAGTCCGGGACAGTATGACGGACCGATAATGTAATTACATAGAAAAGGAGCACAACAAAATGCCACATATGCCGGACAGGGAAAAAGCCCTGGGTATGTACCGCAAGATGTACACCATACGCAAGTATGAGGAACGCATCTATTTTCTGTTTCTTGAGGGCATAATGCCCGGAACAATTCACCAAAGCCACGGTGAGGAGGCCTCTGCCGTCGGTATGATCTACGATTTGCGCCGTGAGGACGTAGTGTTTTCAACACATCGCCCGGCCGGTCACGATATTGCCAAGGGGGTCAGCCTGCGCGCGATGATGTGCGAAATGTTCGGTAAGGCCGAGGGCTGCTGCCACGGTAAGGGCGGTGCCATGCACACAGGCGACTTTGACCTCGGTCTGCCGCCTGCCAACGCTATTGTCGGCGGTAATATTCCGATTGCAGCCGGAGCCGCACTTGCTTTCAAAATGCAGGGCCGCGACAATGTGGCCATGTCGTTTATGGGTGACGGCGCGACAAATGAAGGTTCATTTCATGAAACCATGAATGTTGCCGCGGTATGGAAGCTGCCGGTTGTGTTTGTGTGCGAGAACAATCTGTATTCCGCGACCACCTCCATTCATCTGACCTGTAATATGGACAATCCCGCCGCCGACCGTGCCGCGGCTTACGGTATTCCCGCAGAGGTGGTTGACGGCAATGACGTACTTGCTGTCAACGAGGCTGCCTCCCGTGCTATTGCACGTGCAAGAGCCGGAGAGGGACCGACTATTCTTGAGCTGAAAACCTACCGCCGCGGCGGACATTCGCGCAACGATGCCTGCGGCTACCGTCCCAAGGACGAAGAAAATTATTGGCTCAATGAACGTGACCCGATAAAGCTGTTCCGGGAGCAGCTGCTGGCCGTCAGCGTTGCGACCGAGGACGAGCTGGCAACCATGGAGGCTCAGGTCGAGGCTGAAATAGAGGACTGTGTGGAATACGCGCAGAAGGCGCCCTTCCCGGCGCTTGAGACCGCGCTCGAAGATGTTTATTGCGAAGGAGGTAACAACTGATGGCAGTTCTTTCAATTGCCGACGCGCTCAAAGCGGCTATTGCCGAGGAGATGCGGCGCGATCCCAGCGTTTTCTGCATGGGAGAAGATGAGGATATTCCCGGCGGTATGGGAGGTGCTTTTACCGTCACAAAGGGCATCGGAGACGAGTTCGGTTACTTCCCGCCTATCCCCGGTCACAAGCAGGTGGACGGAGTCGGCCGTGCCATTAATACGCCTATTTCAGAAATACTTATTGCCGGCGCCTGCGTCGGCTCGGCCATGATGGGCATGCGTCCCGTCGCCGATCTGCAATACTGCGATTTCCTGTTCTGCATGATGGATCAGCTGGTCAACCAGGCGGCCAAGATGCGATACATGTCGGGCGGCAAGGTCAAGGTGCCGATGGTCATGAGATGCCCGTCCGGTGCGACAAACCGCGGTGCTCAGCATGCCCAGTCGCCTGAAACCTACTTTGCTCACGTCCCGGGACTCAAGGTGGTCTGCCCGTCTACGGCATATGATGCCAAGGGACTGATGAAAACTGCCATACGCGATGACAATCCCGTTATTTTCTTTGAGCACAAGCTGCTTTATGGCTCCAAGCGCAAGGAGGCGGGTGCCATCAACTCCTCTGGAGAGGTGCCGGATGAGGATTACACCATTCCGTTTGGCAAGGCTGCGGTACGCCGTGAGGGCAGTGATGTCACCATAGTTGCCAACCTGCTGATGTGCCACCGTGCCATGCAGGCAGCCGAGCAGTTGGCCGCAGAAGGTATCAGCTGTGAGGTTATTGATCCTCGCACACTGTTGCCGTTTGACTATGAAACCGTGGTTGAGTCAGTTCGCAAGACAGGCAAGCTCATGATAGTACACGAGGATACATACAACTGCGGCTGGGGCGCTCAGGTCGCTTCCTATTTTGCGGAAAATGAGATATTCCTGCTGGACGCACCCATAGTCCGCGTTGCCGCGCTGGACGCACCCGCACCCTTTTCGCCGGTGCTTGAGAATTATGTCATTCCTTCAACCGAGCGCATAGCCGACGCTGCCCGCAGGCTGGCTAAACTCTGATATACAAGGACGGATTCAAGCTATGATAAAGAAGATAATCATGCCCAGCGCCGGGCAGACCACCGATACCGCGACAGTTACGCGGGTATGCGTTAAGGTGGGCGATAAGGTCGAGCGTGGACAGGTCGTGGCCGAGGTCGAAACGGACAAAGCCACACTGCCCGTAGAGAGCTTTGCGACCGGCTACATCTGCGGCGTTTATGTTGAGGATTTTCAGATAGTTGATGCCGGAAGTCTGCTGTTCGAGGTGGGAGATGAGGCAGATGCTGAGGCGGCCAAGTCGGGCAAACGCCCCGGAGCTGAGAGCGTAGCGTCAGACAGCGCGGCGACCGGAAATACCGTTGCCCAAGCTGCGGACACCCCTGCAGTTGCTGCCGACAACAGCCACGATATGCCTGCCACCGCACCTGTCGCTGCTGAAAAATCCACCTTGGCGGGTGACAAAAAGCCGTCTGCCGGCATCAGGGTAATGACGTCGGAAACGGCAGTGCCGGCGTTGGCCTCTGCCGACAGATATTCCGCAGCTTCAGTATATTCCGCCACCCCCGCCATGCCGTCTGCCAAGCGTCTTGCGGCACAGCTGGGTGTTGATCTGGCGCGTGTCACACCCTCCAACGGCAGCTTCATCAAGCCGGCTGACGTCAGGGCCTGTGCAGCCCCTGCCACGGTGACCGAGCATTACGATTTCGGAGCACTGACCGAATATCTGCGCTATCTGGTGGAGGACTTCGGCGTACCTGCCGTAGGTATCAGCGTTCGGCACGGGCACCGCGAGCTGTTCCGTGCCCAGGCCGGAACGCAAACAGCCGACAGCGACGCACCGTTGCGCGAGGATGCACAGTTTTATATGTATTCCTGCTCAAAGCCCGTGACCTGCGTTGCCGCACTCAAGCTGCTTGAACATGGCAAGATATTGCTGACCGATGCCGTATCCGAATATCTGCCGGAGTTTGCGGATATTGAGTACAGCCGCGGCTCCTACACTCAGCCTACCAAGCACACCATGCGCGTGCTGGATCTGTTCACCATGTCCTCGGGACTTAACTATAATCTTGCAACGGCCAATATTGACGATGCTATCCGTGCTACTGACGGACGTTGTCCCACACGCGAGCTGGTTCGTGCTTTTGCACGTTCGCCGCTGAATTTTGACCCGTCAACACAGTGGCTGTACGGCCTTTCGCACGACGTACTGGCGGCGTTGGTCGAGCAGGTGTCCGGCGTGAAATTTTCCGAATTTGTAAACCGCGAAATATTCACCCCGCTCGGCATGAAGGATTCGCACTATCACCTCTCCGAGGTTGATACTGACCGCATGGCAGGGCAGTACCGCTATAATGAAAAGCAGAAAAAGGCGCAGCCGATCCCGCTGACCAACAGCTATGTTCCCGGACCCGAATACGAGAGCGGAGGCGCCGGACTCATCTCAACGCTGGAGGACATGAGTCGCTTTACAGATATGCTGGCTTGCATGCT
>URHI01000102.1 GCA_900547565.1 uncultured Eubacteriales bacterium
GAAGTCCACCGCCGTCTGCACGTCGTTGGCGACGACGGAAGGTATGACGGGCTGACCGATGGACTCCATGGTGTCCTTGAAGAGCTGTCTGTCCTCCGCCTTGTCGATCGCACGCGCGTCGGTGCCGAGCAGCGTGACATTGTGCTTTTTGAGAAAGCCGTCGTGAGCCAGCTGCATGGCGATGGTAAGTCCCGTCTGCCCTCCAAGTCCCGCAAGCAGGCTGTCGGGCTTCTCTTTTTCAATTATTCTCTTGACCGTCTCCTCAGTGAGTGGCTCGAGATATATCTCGTCGGCAAGCGCGTTGTCAGTCATTATCGTTGCCGGATTTGAGTTGACAAGTACAACATTTACTCCTGCATCCTTAAGAACGCGGCACGCCTGCGCACCGGCGTAATCAAACTCCGCAGCCTGCCCGATGACGATAGGGCCGGAACCTATTACCATTACTTTTTTAATACTTTTGTTCAGCGGCATTTCCGTTCCCTCCCATCATTGAAATAAATCTGTCAAACAGGAACGACGTGTCCTTGGGACCCGAGCAGGCCTCAGGGTGAAACTGCACGGAAAAGGCGTTTATTTCCGGATAATCCATACCTTCGCAGGTCTTGTCGTTGGCGTTTACAAAACTGACTTTTCCGCACCGCACACTGTCGGAGGCAACGGCGTAGCCGTGATTCTGGCTGGTTATGTATGTTCTCGTACCGTCGGTCTCGCGCACCGGCTGATTTACGCCCCGATGTCCGTATTTGAGCTTGTATGTCTCCCCACCGTTGGCAAGCGCCATCAGCTGGTGTCCGAGACATATTCCGAAGATCGGAAGTCTGCCGAGCAGTTTTTTAAGCTGTTCTATGCAGAATACGTTTTCCGCCGGGTCACCGGGGCCGTTTGAAAGCATAATACCATCGGGCGACAGCGCGAGAATTTTCTCCGCAGAATATGAAGCAGGGACGACCGTCACGCGGCACCCCCTTTTGCAAAGCTCACGTATAATGTTTTTCTTTGCGCCGTAGTCGACCAGAACCACCTCGTGCTTTTGCTCTCCGCACGCCTCATAGATCTCGGGCTGTGCGACGGTTACGCTCTCAACTGCCCGCGTTACGGCATATTTTTTCAGCTCTCCGTCGAGTACCGGCAGCTCCGTTGTGATATACGCGTTCATAACTCCGCTCTCACGCAGTATTTTTGTTATCTGACGCGTATCCACGCCGTATATTCCGGGTATTCCGTTATCGCGCAGGAATTTATCTATTCCGTACTGTGCGCGGAAATTCGACGGAGTATCGCAATACTCACGAACCACATATCCGCGCAGTCGGCACTTCCCCTCAAAATCGTCCTCTATCATTCCGTAATTCCCGATAAGAGGAAAGGTCTGAAGTACTATCTGACCGTAGTAACTCGGGTCGGTAAGCGTTTCGATATATCCGCACATGCCGGTGGAAAATACCAGCTCGCCTATTCCCGGCACCTCCGCGCCGAAAGACAGCCCCTCAAATACATGACCGTCCTCAAGTACAAGATAGGCTTTTTTCATACCTGCCTCACTGTCCGAGACACTTCACAAGCACTGCTTTCTGTGTGTGAAGCCGGTTCTCCGCCTCGTCGAATATCTCGCCCGCGTGAGCCTCAAGCACATCTGCGTCGATCTCCTCACCGCGGTGCGCAGGCAGGCAATGCATTACCATGGCATCCTTTGCGGCAACCGACATTACTTCCTTGTTTATCTGATATCCCCGGAATACCTTTTTGCGCTCCTCTGCCTCTGCTTCCTGACCCATTGATGCCCAGACGTCGGTATAGAGCACATCGGCACCCTCAGCCGCCTCAAGCACGCTGTCCGTACATGTGAATCTGCCGGTCTGAGCGGCCCACTTCATTATCTGAGCGTCTGGTGTATAGCCTGCAGGGCACGCAACCGATACACTCATGCCCATTTTGATGCCTCCGACAATAAGAGAATTGGTCATGTTGTTACCGTCTCCTATATAACAAAGCTTGGCTCCACTGATACCGCCCTTATGCTCACGTATGGTCATAAGGTCCGCAAGCACCTGACATGGGTGGCAATAGTCGGTAAGCCCGTTTATAATGGGTATCTGACCGCACCTGGCAAGCGCTTCAACCTCCTTTTGTGAGTATGTTCTTATCATGATCCCGTCAAGATAACGCGAAAGAACACGTGCGGTATCTTCGATTGGCTCCCCGCGGCCTATCTGAAGATCACGTGAGCTAAGGAAAAGCGCCATTCCGCCGAGATCATACATACCGACCTCAAAGGACACACGCGTTCTTGTGGAGGACTTTTCAAATATCATTCCAAGAGTTTTCCCTTTTAGAATGTGATGAGTAATTCCGTTTTTCTTTTCATATTTCAGCTGATCCGCCGTATTCAGTATTTCGTTTATCTCCTTATCGGACAGATCCATGAGTTTGAGCAAATGCTTCATTTTTCCGCAACCTCCACAAGTATTTTTATTGCTTTTTCAAGCTGCTCCCAGGGAATATTCAGCGCCGGAAGCAACCTTACCTTTTGCTTTGCCTTTATTACAAGTACGCCGTTCTCGCGACATTCTGCGATCACCTCGTCAGCGGGTCTGAAACATTCGACCCCGAGCATAAGCCCAAGTCCGCTGACACTCTTGATGCCTTTAGATCTTGAAAGAGTTTCCCTTATGTAACGGCTCTTTTCCCGGACTTCGCAGAGCAGTGCTTCATCGATACGGGAAAGAATGTTCAACGCTCCCGCGCAGCACACCGGATTTCCGCCGAAGGTGGAGCCGTTCATGCCCGGCTCAAATATATCCGCTACACGTTCTCCGAGCACTGTTACGCCTATGGGCAGGCCGCCTCCGATACCCTTTGCCGTGGTGAATATATCGGGCTTTATGCCATAATTCATATATCCGTATAGCATTCCGCTACGCCCGTTTCCGATCTGCACCTCGTCCGCTATGAGCAAAAGATCCTCACTGCGTGCAAGCTCGGCAAGCCCGTCAATAAAGTCGCGCTCAAGCGCTATAACTCCGCCCTCTCCCTGGACGACCTCAAACATCACGGCACAGCACTTGTTTTGCGCCACAAGGCGCTTTACGTCATCTATATCGTTGGCATCCGCGTACACAAAGCCCGGAGTTAGCGGCGTGAAGCGCTCATGAAAGACATCCTGTCCCGTTGCGGCAAGGGTAGTCAGCGTTCTTCCGTGAAAGCTGTTGCAAAGCGTGACTATCGTGCTGTATCCGCTGCCCTTTGTGCGCTCTCCGTACTCTCTGGCAGCCTTGATCGCACATTCGTTTGCCTCAGCACCGGAATTGCTGAAAAACACCTTTTTCATACCCGTTCGTATACAGAGCTGCTCGGCAAGCAGTGCGCACGGCTCGCTGTAATAAAGGTTTGATGTATGCTGGATTTTTGAAAGCTGTGCCTCAACAGCCGCGGTCCATTCTTTGTCACACACACCGAAGGCGTTTACGGCGATTCCCGTTCCGAGATCAATGTATTCCCGCTCACTGTCATCGTATACAAGCGAGCCGGAGCCGCGCACCAGCGTAAGAGGAAAGCGCGCGTAAGTATTGGCCACGTAGGTTTTGTCGATATTTTTAATGTTCATAGTTATTCCCCGAAATAAACATTGTTCCGATTCCCTCATCGGTAAGTGTTTCTATCAGTATTGCGTGCGGGATCCTTCCGTCTATTATGAATACCTTTCGTACTCCGCGCCGTATTGCCTCAATACAGCAGTTGACCTTTGGGATCATTCCACCGCTTATAATTCCCTCTCGCATCAGCCTTGGCGCGTCGCTCACGGATATTTCGCTGATGAGTGTTGAGTCGTCGTTTTTGTCTCTGAGAATACCTGCTATATCCGTCATTGATATAAAGCTTTCCGCCTTGAGTTCGCCGGCAATTCTCGCCGCCGCGGTATCCGCATTTATATTGTAGGTATTGCCCTCGGAATCACAGCCCACTGTTGCCACAACCGGGATATAACCTTTTTCCAGCACATCGAGTATTGGCGATACATTGACTTTTGTTATCTCTCCCACATACCCGAGCTTTTCGTCGCGTTTTTCGGCTACTATCATGTGACCGTCGATGCCGCAAAGGCCTACCGCCTTGCCGCCCTTGTTCTGAATAAGGTTGACAAGATTTTTGTTGACTTTTCCGGCAAGCACCATCTGTACTACGTCGACCGTTTCGCGGTCAGTGACTCGCAGCCCGTTTACAAACTCGGACTTCTTACCGATCTTACCGAGAAGCTCCGTGATCTCCGGGCCTCCGCCGTGCACGAGCACGACCTTTATACCGATAAGCGAAAGCAGCACAATGTCTCCCATTACCGCCTCTTTAAGCTCATCGTTTATCATGGCGTTTCCGCCGTATTTTACCACAAGTATTTTGTTATAGTATTTTTTGATATAAGGTAGTGCCTGTATAAGGACATCCGCCCTCTGTGAATTGGTGATCTCGGATTTCACGGTAAAAATCCCTCCTTTTTAATATCAGGTCCTGTAATCCCCGTTGATTTTAACGTAATCGTAAGTAAGGTCGCAGCCCCACGCAACGGCACACCCATCTCCGTCTCCGAGTGAAATATTTACCGTTATTTCACTCTCAAGCAGTATCTTTTTTGCCTCGCTCTCGGAAAAATCAACACCTGCACCTCCTTGGCAGACAAGTATACTGCCGGCAACAGATGTAAATGACACATCTATTTTACTTACGTCAACGTCGGCTCCGCTGTACCCTATGGCGCAAAGAACACGCCCCCAGTTTGCGTCCGCTCCGAACATGGCCGCCTTAAAAAGCGAAGAACAAACCACCGACTTTGCCACCCTGCGGGCACTTTCTTGATCCGCAGCGCCGCACACCTTACATTCGAGCAGCTTTGTAGCCCCCTCGCCGTCCGCGGCAATCATGCGGCAGAGGTATGAGGTCACTGCGTGAAGAGCCTCACAGAAGGCGTCATAATCCGTCCCTTCCGAGTCGATCATCTTATTGCCCGCAAGTCCGTTTGCAAGCACCGTAACCATGTCGTTTGTGGACGTATCTCCGTCTACGCTCACCATATTGAAGGAGGTCTTCACATCCTCGCCGAGCGCCTTGCTGAGCATAGCGGGCGTTATAGCGCAGTCGGTTGTAACGAAAACCAGCATAGTCGCCATGTTGGGATGAATCATTCCGCTTCCCTTTGCGATCCCTCCGATATGACAGATTTTTCCGTCTGCCTCGAATTCGTATGCCGTCTCCTTGAGCTTGGTATCGGTCGTCATAATGCCCTCACAGGCAAAGCTACTGTTGTTTCCGAGTCCTGCGACAAGCGCCGGGATCCCGTTTTTTATAGGAGTGATGTCAAGTGGCTGACCTATAACGCCGGTGGACGCCACAACAACATCCTTGGGAGAAATGTTCAGCGCATCCCCGAGCAGCTCACACATCTGCGTTGCTATCTCTATTCCGTTTGCATTACAGGTATTGGCGTTCCCGCTGTTGCATATAACGGCACGGGCAAAGCCGTCAGAGATGTTGTCTTTTGTTACCGTAAGCGGTGCGCCCTTGACAAGATTCGTTGTATAAACGGCAGCCGCCGAGGCTCTGTTCTCACTGTAGATCAGTGCAAGATCCTTCTTGGACTTATTTTTCCTTATTCCGCAATGTATGCCGTTGGCTTTAAAGCCTTTCGCGGCGCAAACGCCGCCCGAAATTTTGTTCATATCGGTGTCCCTCCAAAATTTTATACAGATCAAAGTACGAGTCCGGTTGTACGCTCTGCACCCATAACGATATTCATACACTCCACCGCAGCGCCCGACGCCCCTTTCCCGAGGTTGTCGTATACCGCGACAAGAAGTATCCGCTCGTCGTTGCCGAATACGCCTATCTTCATTGAATCCCTGCCGGCAAGCTCATGTGCCGAAACAAAGCCGCCGTCACCAAGCTCCCCGCAGTAGGATACTATATCATTACCGTAGCATGCTTTATACACAAGCCTTATGTCCTCGGCAGTATATCCCGGCGCAAGGCTGTCCGCAAACAGCGGCACGGTTACCTCCATTCCGCTGTAAAAATCCGAAACTATCGGGCAGAAAACCGGAAATTTTTCAAGTCCGGTTATTCCCTTCATCTCTTTCAAATGCTTGTGATTCTGACCGAGCGCATACTGTCTCGGTGCGTCAAGCAGAAAGTCCCTTGCCTCCGTCTCATATTCGGATATCATCTTTTTACCGCCTCCGCTGTATCCCGTGAGGGAGTGGCAGACAAGCTCAGCATCTTTACGTATGATGCCGGCGCTTATCAGCGGATACACCAGCGCGATAAATCCTCCTGCGTGGCACCCGGGAACCGCTATCCGACGCGATTTTGCAATATTTTCCGCGAATTCCGCTGAAAGCTCGGGAAATCCATAAGCCCATCCGGGAGATGTCCTGTGGGCAGTGGAGGTGTCGATCACGGTGACATCCGGATTATCTATCATCTCCACCGCTTCCGCCGCAGCGGCATCGGGCAGACACAGAAACGCTATATCACAGTAATTGAGAGCCTCTTTCCTCCTTGATGGGGCCTTTCTCTCGTCATCGGACAGAGTGTGCAACACGATATCATCGCGCGCTCCGAGTCTATCATGAATACGCAGTCCGGTGGTTCCGGCGCTTCCGTCTATGAATACCTTTTTTACCGCTGTGCTCACAGTAGGTTCAACTCCTCTCTTGTAGGCTAAATATGTGAATATAAATTCGTAATATATGAATATTATACATATTATTTGGGCTTTTGTCAATGCATAAAAATGCAATATTATTCCTAAATAGCTCCATTTTAATGTATAATATGCACAATGACATTGATATTTTTGAGTTTTCAGGCGATTAATAATAAAAATATATGTATTTATAAACAAATAACAAGCACCGCACTGTATATCACATCAGGGTATACAAAGCCATGCTTATTCTGTATCTTCAACACAGGCAAATTTAAAATACCGTTTTGTTAATTCAACCAATATAAAAACTCGCCGGTTGAAG
>URHI01000103.1 GCA_900547565.1 uncultured Eubacteriales bacterium
CTTTTCGTACTTTTCTGGCGCGTACCAGAAAAGTACACTTCTTATCGTCCTGTAAAACGATATTTTCCGTATAAAATACGTTCATATTGTCCTGTAAGACTATATTCCTATAGAAAATACATTCTTCATCGTCCTGTAAGCGATATTTCTGTAAATCTTCCCACCGCCCTGCAAGACGATATTTCCGTAGTCATAGGTTGTAAAGTATCCCCATACACTATTCCCATATCACAGAAAGCGGATCTTCCTATTTACAAATCCCCCGGAATGTAGTATAATAAACTGATAAATTATCAATGATCATTCATTTAAGGAGAATTATTATGCCCAAATACACCATAGGCCTGGATTACGGGTCACTTTCCGGCCGCGCCGTGCTGGTCGACATTGCAGACGGCCGCCAGCTGTGCGATTGCGTGATGGATTACCCGCACGCGGTCATGTCCGAAACACTGGCCGCAACCGGCGCACCATTGCCCCCGGACTACGCACTGCAGGATCCGAAGGATTATCTCGACGTACTCCACACGATCGTCCCCGGTGTTATCAGCAAGGCCGGCATCGATCCTCATGACATAATCGGACTCGGCATCGACTTCACCTGCTGCACAATGCTGCCGGTCAGAGCGGACGGTACCCCGCTGTGCTTTGACGAAAAATTCCGCGGAGAACCGCACGCATATGTCAAGCTGTGGAAGCATCACGCTGCCCAACCTTATGCTGACCGCCTCAATGAGGTGGCGCGCCGCCGTGGAGAGCCGTGGCTGGATCGTTTCGGCGGTAAGGTATCCTCCGAGTGGATGTTTCCGAAGATCTGGCAGGTGCTGGACGAGTCTCCCGAAATATATGATGCCGCTGACTACTTTATAGAGGCGGCAGACTGGCTGACATGGCAGCTGACCGGCCGCCAGACGCGCGGTTATTGCTTCGCAGCCTACAAAAGCAGCTTTGTTATTGACGATGGTGGCTATCCGAGTGAGGATTTTTTTGGAGAGCTGGACGAAAGACTGCGTCATGTCGTGCGAGACAAGCTGGACGCCCCAATGGTGTTTACGGGTGAGCGCGCGGGAAGCGTCTGCCGCCGCGCGGCAGATTGGCTAGGCCTGCCCGAAGGTGCTGCAGTTGCTTGCCCCATGCCCGACGCACACACCGCAACCATTTCACTGGGCCTTAAGCGGGCGGGAGACATGTGCGCTATCATGGGCACATCGTCCTGCTATATGCTGCTCGGAGACAAGGACGGTCAGGTTCCCGGCATTTGCGGTATAGTAAAAGACGGTATGACGCCCGGATTTTACGGCTATGAGGCCGGACTGTGCTGTGTCGGTGACCATTTTGCCTGGGCCGCCGAAAACGTCACACGTGCAGATTACATAGAAGAAGCCAACCGTCGCGGTATATCTGTCCTCAAGCTGTTGATAGAAAAGGCGGCGGGGCAGAAGCCGGGCGAGCACGGCCTTGTCGCTCTCAACTGGTTCAACGGCAACCGCAATATACTTGTGGACGCAGCACTGTCCGGTATGATAGTCGGCATGACACTGCGTACACGTCCCGAGGACATACTCCGTGCACTCATTGAGGCCACTGCTTACGGTACCCGCACAATTATCGAAAACTATCGCACACACGGCGTCAAGGTCGGACGCATAGTGGCGGCCGGTGGCATTGCCCGCAAGGATCCGTTTACCATGCAGACCTACGCCGACATACTGAACATGGATATTGAAATTTCCGGCTCCGCACAGGCTCCGGCCCTGTCGGGTGCCATTCAGGCGGCTGCTGCGGCGGGCGAGTCGGACGGTGGATATGCCACACTGAGCGAGGCAATGAACCATATGGTGAGCGCTTGCGATAAGGTGTACCACCCCATTCCCGAAAATGTGGCGGTGTATGACCGGCTGTTTGCCGAGTACATGAAGCTGCACGACTACTTCGGCCGTGGCGGCAATAATGTCATGAAAACGCTCAGAGCTATCTCTGCCGAGACGCTTGAGAGCTGACGATCTGCGGCATATGCTCCCCATCCTTACGAAAGGTATGTGAGGTATGATGAAAAAGCTGTCGAAAACACTTTGCTTTTGCCTGGCGTTGCTGTCGGTGGCTGCATTTGCTGCCTGCCGCTCATCCGGAACAACGCATGATGTTACCACACCCGTGTCCGGGGACACCGGAACGTCCGGTATATCGGGTATTTCAGAGTCATCCGGCACTTCGACCCCTGCAGGCTCACATACCAACGACCAATCCTCAGCAACGGCTGCAATAATACACGGCCCTCCTGTCGGCAACGCCGCTGTATATAATCAGGCATTGGGACTGTCAGCTTATGAGGTCGTGTCCGACAACCCGGCTGTCGCCGAGGCATTGGCAACTACCGCGGGCGTGCGGGTGATCGGATATCTTGACGGCGTGGCACACATTGCGGTTACCGACTGCTTCGGCCACACCGCATCAATTGATGTGTCCGTTTCGGGCAATACCGTCACGGCCACGCCGACGCCGACTGCCGACCGCTTTATCGAGGCGAGGACGCACTTCGGGGCCAAGGGCGACGGAGTTACCGACGACACTGCAGCCATTCAGGCTGCGCTCAACTCGGCCAAACCGGGTGAAAAAGTTTATGTTTATCCCGGGATTTATATCGTAGACCACCTGTGCATGCCTGAGGGCGTGACGCTTGAGCTGTTCACAACCATGACGGACGCTACGCAGGGCTTTACCGATGAGCTGGCACGTCAGACCCGCAACGGTGAGCTTACGGTACTGCGCGGCGTTCGCATAATGAACAACTACTACCACCAGCCGGGGGCCGAGGGCAGCTCGCACTTTACTGTCCGCGGCGGCGTTCTGGATATGCAGGAGACCACCAAGGGCGCTGTGATCTTTGCCTGCGCAGACGGCGCACTGCTTGAAAATGTCATATTCAAGGACATGAAAAACAACCACGCCATACAGTATACCGGTTGTAAAAACTCAGCCATACGCAACTGTATGTTCGCCGGCTACACCTGGGGCGGGACCTTTACACGTGAGGTCGTTCAGATAGAGGTGTCCCCCCCCGGTGCGACGGGTACGGCCGCCACGGCTCCGCTTACGTTTGAAGAGGGTGAGTTTAATTACAGCGAAAATATTGAGATAAGTCACTGCTATTTCGGCAAAAGCGACCGCTGCGGCGTTCCGCTCATGGCCATAGGGCATCATTCACAGGCAGGAGCGGCAACTGTTACCGGGTTCCGCATTAAAGACAACGTATTCGACGGTATGCTGTACGCGGGAATACGTTACAACGGCATTGTAGATACCGAAATTTCGGGAAACACCTTCAACGCCTACGCCGAATATTCCAACGTAAATGACGCCAGTGCCACCACTCCCGCCTTCATAGTGCTGTATTCTTCTTCGGCATCAACCTCCTATACCAGCATCACCGGCGGCCGTCGCGTCCTGCACGCCGATGTGACGGAGCAGGCAGGAATACACGGCATGAACATAACCGGCAACACCTTCAATATCCCCGAGGGCAGTGACAAAAAGGTGATACATGTTACCGGAACGACATATACCCCCGGCATGATATATAAATCCGGCCTTATAAGGCAAGATGCCTACAACACGCAGACATACACCTATTCGGGCTACACTGCAGTGAGCAACTATATTGAAGGCGTGCGCTTCTGCGACAATGTCATCAACGTCACCGGCAGTCCGGCTTATTCGGGGCAGTTTATATATTTTCAGAGCGTGCTGGGGCTTGAGGTGTCGGGAAATCGCCTGAACCTTGCCGACGGGGTGTCGTTCAGCCACAGTACCGACGGCGTGCCCGGACTTGTCACACGTGGCTGTACATACGGCTCCGGACCGGACAAATATGTCATAACTACCGCTGCTGACCGAAACATCGCGCTGACTGCAGCCGACGGTAAGGTCGAAGTGCAGCTGATACCGCGAGCAGCTTTCAATATTACGCTGGCGGTGGAAGGGCAGGGAAGGCTGACCTTCAATATACAGAAAAGCGGCCGCGCCACGGTCACGCCGGTTGCCGCCGAAGGATACGTTGCCGACGGCTGGTACACCGTTGACGGCAGAGCGGTCGGCGGCGCCGAAACACTGACCGGTGCCACCACAATGATATTCAGGTTCAAACCCGTAAACTGACGGAGGTACACTATGGCTTATAAACCCGGAGCGCTTAAGATCATCGGCTGGGTGATCAAGGCGATCCTATACATGACAGTAGTATTTGTGCTTTCAATGCTTATCTGGCGTATGTGCTTTTCTACGCGCATACCGGAGAAAATAAAGCAGATATATGTTACACCCTCACTCACCGCGGCATATGCCGACGGAAGCATAGAAGGGTTTAATCAGGATCAGGCATCCATTACCCGGGAGGATCAGTGCTACGGCTACTTCTCGGTGGAGGATTACGTCATAATCAGTGAGGCATCGCAGGTGCAGATAATATTCAGGTATAATAACAGCACCGTAAAAAATGTGGCGAACGATTACGGACTCAGCCGGGTTCCGTCGCCGGACGAGGAAATGTTCGACGTAACGCTGGTCAAGACCACCGACATGACGCCTGACAACCCTGATGACAATATTGACGAGTCCGCACTGGCAAAAACGCGCTATTTCCCGTCGGCAGTTGTGACCGAACGCACAAAGCTGTACAATTACCGCAGATTTGTGTTTGAGGGCGTTGATATAGGCGAGCTGGACATCGGTCTGTTTGTCGACATCTATTATCTTGGGGATCTGGATTATGAAAGTACCCCGCTCGGCACGCTGTGTCTGTATGACTATCAGATGGAGCGTATTGACTACCGGTTCTCAGGTGCCGACCTGAAACGAATCGAAAACGGAAAGGAAAATTGATCTTATGTGGTTTATATTTGCTCTGATAACGCTGTTCGCCTGGGGCGGCGCCGACCTGTTCTATAAAAAGGGCGCTGACGAGGACGATAAATACAGTCACCTAAAAACATCAATGATGGTCGGCTTGGTCATGGGCGTACACGCTATATGCATGCTGATCTTCGGCGGTGTCGATTATGACCCCGTCAACCTGCTGATATATCTTCCCGTGTCGGCTATGTATATACTGTCGATGACGGTCGGGTATCTCGGACTGCGCTATCTGGAGCTTTCAATTTCATCACCGATACAGAACGCATCCGGCGCGCTGGTGTCCATACTGTGCCTGATTATACTCGGGCAGAAAATGGATGCATGGTCAGCGGTGGGCGTTGTGCTGATATGCTTCGGTGTGTTTATGCTCGGACTGCTTGAAAAAAAGCGGGATCAGCTGCCTGCACCGGACGGAAAAGACAAAAAATACCGTATCGGCTTTGTGGCATTTCTGCTGCCGATAGGATACTGTGTGCTGGACTCGCTGGGCACGTTTTTCGACGCATGGTATCTTGATGACCCCGAAACGACACTGCTGCGCAACGTCACGGCGGACAATTTTGAGGACGTTGCAAACATATCCTACGAGCTGACGTTTTTCTTCTGTGCAATCATCATTCTGGTGTTCATGCTTATCAAAAAGCAGAATCTTGTGAGAAAGCCGCAAGGCTCACGCCTGACAGCCGCAGTGCTTGAAACCGCGGGTCAGTTCACATATGTATATGCAATGTCGGGACACGGCTCGGTTGCCGCACCGATGATAGGCTCATACTGCATAGTTTCGGTGCTGCTGTCGCGGATATTCATTAAGGAAAAGCTGACCGCATGGCAATATGTCACGGTTGCAGTCGTCATTACCGGAATTATTCTTCTGGGTATTTCCGAGGGGCTTGCCGGCTGACTCAGCAGCTCCGGTGCATGAATTCCAACGGGGTACAAGATAAATCAAAATAATTCACAGAACCACCTTCACGTTTTCACGTAAATATATTATACTTAAATTAAATAAAACATAACGATCAAGGAGGGGACAGCCACGGCTATCAATAATATGTCAAGTCCCGAGGACCTTGTGGGTCTGCTGAAGCAAAACAATCTTGAAAAATACCTCAATTATTTTTCGGAGCAGATGTTGCTGTACGGTGCCGCTATCAAAAAAGTCAGCACTACACTGGAAATTCTGGATGACGAGTTTCATCTGCGCAACGACTACAACCCCATTCATCACATAGAAACACGGCTGAAGACCCCGCAGAGTATATTCAACAAGCTGACAAAGCGCGGCTTTCCCATGACGATGGAGTCCATACACGACAACCTCACCGATATTGCCGGGATCCGCGTTATATGCAACTACATAGATGACGCCTACCGTATTGCCGACCTGCTGATCGCGCACAACGACATCGAGCTGCTTGAAAAAAAGGATTACATCGCCTGCCCCAAGCCGAGCGGTTACCGCAGTCTGCATCTTATTGTAAACGTGTCGGTTTACATGTCGGAGGGATCGGTTCAGATCCCGGCCGAAATACAGATACGTACAATCGCTATGGACTATTGGGCAACGCTTGAGCACCGCCTGAAATACAAAAATGAGGGCAGCGTGCCGCCTGATCTGCATCATAAGATGAAAAGCTGCTCCGAGGAACTGGCCGATATGGAGGCCAGAATGCAGGAGATTCAGCGCGAAACCGAGAATTATAAATAAAATTTACCGGGCCGGTTGACAGCCGGCGCCTTTTGTGCTACACTAATATGCAAATTGTTCGCAAATTCGCGGTCATCAAAACAGAAAGGGCAGAAAAATGAGCCGTTATAATACAGAACAGCGCCGCAGTCTGATGACATTTCTGCGGTCGCATCCCGACTGTCAGTATTCGGCGCGCCAGCTGGCCGATGCACTCGAACAGCAAAATATCAGTCTGAGCGCCGTCTACCGCAATCTTGCGGCGCTGG
>URHI01000104.1 GCA_900547565.1 uncultured Eubacteriales bacterium
AGATCCAACCGCAAAACAAAATGAACAGGCTCAAGGCCTGTTCATTTTGTTTTGGAGCTGGTAATCAGAATCGAACTGATGACCTCATCCTTACCAAGGATGTGCTCTACCGACTGAGCCATACCAGCAACATGCGATATTATAACAGAGAGTTGCAGATTTGTCAATACTTTTTTTGAAATTTGTCAAAAAAATTTGTCTGCACAACTCTTTTGTACCACCCATAGCTAACGCCATACGACGCAGTACAAAATGCCGTATACAGTTATCTGACTGTTATATTAGAGTACTTGCTTGCAGTGAAAATGTGTTAATAATATAATAAATTTAAATATACCGCTTGACAAATCCCAGCAGCTGTGTTATACTGACATAAACTCAAAGACGGAGACCAGTAAGCAGGTCGTAGTGCGCACAGAGAGCGGACGGTTGGTGCGAGTCCGCGGCACAGTCTGCCCAAGTCACTCCCGAGAGGCAACGGTGATAAGCCGCTGACGCCCGCCACGTTATCAGCCGGACGGTGAATGCCGTCACAAAGTGTGTGCATATGCACAAAATCAGGTGGTACCGCGTACTCCACGTCCTGATGGATGTGGGGATTTTTTATTTTAATGATATAAAGTGGAGATTACTATGAAAATAATAATCAAAGTACTGTCAGTTTTTCTTATGTGTCTCGTATTCGCTCCGCTGCTACTTGCCTGCCAAGGGGGCAAAAACCCTTCTGACACGTCTGCTACCACTACCGAACCGGAGCAAGACACCTCTGCTCATGTCACACCACCGCTCAAGCTTATATCTGACGGAAAAACCGAGTATGTCATCGTACGGCCTGAATCCAATGAGACAACCCCCGAAACTACCGCGGCGGTCGCACTCAATAATGCCATAAAGGCAGCCTGCGGAAGCTATTCGAAAATCACTACCGACTGGGAACGCAATCCAGTAAAAGAATATGAGATATGCATAGGTGAGCTGACCCGTAGCGGTGAATATTACAACATAGATACCGATTCTCTTGAAAATGATGAATATATTGTAAAAGCTTGCGACACACGGCTTGTAATGCTCGGAAAAACCTCATACGGAACAAAAATGGCAGTTGAATGGTTTATTGAAAATTATTTAAGCGCATCTGACGGCAGTGTAACCGAACTTTCCCTGCCTTCCGACTTCTCATATATCGGAAAATTTGTTCAACCGCAAAGCATACGCATAATGACGCAAAACCTGCTCGCAACCGATACCGAATACCCCGATCTTATTGCCTCCAGCGACACATGGGCTGCACGGATCAAAGTAGACCTGTCCAAGCACACTATTGCCGCACGTCAACCGAGAGTTCTTTCGATCATCTCTACATATCGTCCCGACTCAATGGGCGTTCAGGAATGCAGTGCTTTGTGGCGCAGTTACTTTAACGCCAAGCTTAAGACCATCGGGTATAGCTACATCGGAGCATCTAAAAACCCCAAAATAGGTATAATATACAATTCAGACACACTGAAACCTATTACCAATGCTTCCTTCTGGCTGACGGAGCAACCGGAAACGCTAAAAATATCCGTCGAATGGGGGGCTGCGTCTGACGGCCTTACGGAAAGGCTCGGCATGTATGTCGTTTTTGAGGTCATCGCAACCGGAGAGCGCTATATCCACTTTAACACGCATCTCGACACAGCTAAAAACAGCATTATACAAACCAAGCAAACAGAGGTGCTTCTGGACTATATAAAAACTGTCAGTGAAAAATACGACGGTATACCGGTAGTACTGACCGGAGACTTCAACTATGACAGTTCTTCGTCTGCCTACAAAACACTTCTCTCCACAACGCTGGGCGACACAAAGCAGCTGTGCGCCAAATCCAGCGGAGGCGGATCATTCAACAAATTAATAGGCAAGAACTATGCAAGTCTGCCCATCGACCAGATAGTAGCTACCGCAGACGGATTTGAATTTTCAGAGTACCGCGTCATTTACGACACATTTGACGGTTACTTTGTTTCTGATCATTACGCGGTTATAGCGGATATTTCAATAAAAAAATAAAATACGGAGATTAAAATATGAACAATCACGAGCTTCCCAAAACCTATTCTCCTGCCGACTTTGAGAGCAGGATCTATCAGCACTGGTGCGACATGGGATACTTCACGCCGACGGACGATCGCCGCGGCAAGCAGCATTTCTCCATTGTCATTCCTCCCCCCAACATCACCGGACAGCTTCACATGGGGCACGCGCTGGACAACACACTTCAGGATATTCTTATACGCTACAAGCGTATGCAGGGATTTGATACGCTATGGGTCCCCGGAACCGACCATGCGTCTATTGCTACCGAGGCCAAAATTGTTGAGGCAATGCGCAAAGAGGGCATAACCAAAGAATCAATCGGACGTGAGGAATTTCTGCACCGCGCGTGGGACTGGAAGGCCAAGTACGGTGGCCGTATCGTGGAACAGCTCAAAAAGATGGGCTCCTCCTGCGACTGGACGCGCGAACGCTTTACACTTGATGAAGGCTGTAGCCGCGCAGTACGCGATGTGTTCAAACGTCTGTACGACAAGGGGCTGATCTACCGTGGTGAGCGCATTATCAACTGGTGCCCGCACTGCATGACATCCATCTCAAATGCTGAGGTGGACTACGCCGAACAGGACAGTCACTTCTGGCATATTCGTTACCCGCTGGTAGGCGGAGAAGGATTTGTTGAAATAGCAACTACGCGTCCTGAAACGTTGCTGGGCGATACGGCAGTTGCCGTCAATCCGGAGGACGAAAGATACAAGCATCTGATTGGCAAATACGTTGTACTTCCTCTCGTTGGCAGACGCATACCTATCGTCGCCGACGAGCATGCACAGCTTGACAAGGGCACCGGTTGCGTCAAAATCACACCCGCACACGATCCCAATGACTTTGAGGTGGGCCGCCGTTGCCACCTGCCAATGGAGGTCATGCTGACCCCTGACGCAAAAATCACCGACAATTATCCCAAATATGCCGGTATGGATCGCTACGAGGCGCGCAAAGCCATTGTGGAGGATCTTAAGGCCGGAGGATATCTGTGCGGTATAGAGGATATCAAGCATGAGGTAGGAACCTGTTATCGTTGCGGAACTACTATTGAACCTATGGTATCACTTCAGTGGTTTGTTAAAATGGAACCGCTGGCAAAGCCCGCAATCGAAGCAGTTCGCGACGGACGCATACAATTTGTTCCCGAAAGGTTTGAAAAAAACTATTTTCACTGGATGGAAAACACTCAGGACTGGTGCATTTCGCGTCAGCTGTGGTGGGGACACCGCATACCCGCATTTTACTGCGATGATTGCGGCGAGACACTGGTAACACTTGACGAAGCTCCAACCTGTCCTAAATGCGGCGGGCACATGACACAGGATCCTGACACGCTGGACACTTGGTTCTCCTCTGCCCTGTGGCCGTTCTCAACGCTTGGCTGGCCGGATGATACCGACGACCTCAAACGCTTCTATCCCACCAGCACGCTTGTCACCGGCTATGACATCATAACCTTCTGGGTGTCGCGTATGATATTCTCGGCGCTCGAGTACACCGACAACATTCCGTTTGATACAGTGCTCATTCACGGCCTTGTACGTGATGCGCAGGGGCGAAAGATGTCAAAGTCACTCGGAAACGGCATAGACCCGCTGGAGATCATCGACAAATACGGTGCCGACGCGCTCAGATTTGCGCTGGCGACCGGCAACAGTCCCGGAAACGACATGCGCTTTTCCGATGAAAAGATCGAGGCTGCCCGTAACTTTGCCAACAAGCTGTGGAATGCCGCCCGTTTTGTCCGTATGAATCTCACGATCGCCCGGTTCGAATTGCCCGAAGCATCACATCTGGCGCTTGAGGACAAATGGATCCTTACCAAGTATAATGAGCTGATCAAGAACGTTACCTCGGCTCTTGACAACTATGAGATAGGCGTGGCGCTGTCCTCGCTGTACGACTTTACGTGGGATATTTTCTGCGACTGGTATATTGAGCTGTCCAAGGTCCGTTTGAACGACAAGGGCACGCCACACAACCTTGTAGCGCAGAATGTCATTGCATATGTTCTTGACGGTATACTCAAGCTGCTGCATCCCTTTATGCCATTTATCACCGAGGAGATATTCAGCTCCCTGCCTCATACAGAGGAAAGCATCATGATAGCCGCTTACCCGGTGTATAACAATGCCCAGTGCTATGCCGACGAATCCGACGAGCTTGAGCGCACTATCACGGCCATCAAGGCAATCCGTGCACACCGTAATGAAATGAATGTAGCACCGTCGCGCAAGGCACGTGTTTATATACTCACAAAGTACACCTCATCCTTCTCTGACACCGCACAGTTCTTCCTGCGCTTGGCATCTGCCTCCGATGTGCTGGTCTCGGATGATATCGCGCACTTTGATGCCGGCTTCAACGCCGCTGACTGTGTACAGATAATCACCGATTCGGCAACCGTATACCTGCCGCTCTCCGATATCATAGACGTTGAAAAAGAACGTACACGTCTCAACACCGAGCGCGCAAAGCTGGAAGGCGAGATAAAGCGACTGGACGCCAAACTGTCCAATCAGGGCTTTGTTTCAAAAGCTCCCGCAGCCGTTGTTGAGGGAGAACGCATCAAGCTGGAAAAATACAGGCAAAATCTTGCCGGTGTGGAACAGGCGCTGGAAAAATTGAAATAAACACTTCCGCGCCATAAGCAACAAAAAATCCCTGCTCTGACTTGCATCAGAGCAGGGATAATTTTGTTATTGTTTACTCTCTGTTAGCGATTTTTGCGGTGAGCATGTTGACAAACTCGTCAAGTGACATATTGGTCGTCTGGTCTGTGTCGCGGTCACGGACCGAAACTGTGCCCGTTTCAATCTCGTTTGCGCCGACAATAACCATGTACGGCACACGGTCTACCTGGCGCGCCTCGCGAACCTTGTAACCGATTTTTTCGTTTCTGTCATCAAGCACGGTACGCACCTTGTGCGATCTGAGAGTGTCATAAATCCTGTGTGCAAAGGCGTGATCAGTGCCGGGCAGTGTAAGGACTTTTACCTGAGTAGGTGCAAGCCATGTCGGGAACTTACCGGCAAAGTGCTCAGTCAAAATACCGATAAAGCGCTCAATGGAGCCGAAGCAGACGCGGTGAACCATGATAGGACGCTGGCGCTGGTTATTTTCGTCAATGTACTCGAGCTCGAAATTGATCGGCATCTGGAAGTCCAGCTGAATAGTACCGCACTGCCACGTACGTCCCAAGCAGTCCTCAAGATGGAAGTCAATCTTGGGACCGTAGAAGGCCCCGTCGCCTTCATTGATTGTATACGGCATTCCGAGCTGATTGAGCGCGGTGATAAGTCCGTTGGTAGCAGCTTCCCAGTCCTCATCGCTGCCCATGCTGTTTTCAGGACGTGTTGACAGCTCAACCGAATACTTGAAGCCGAACTTTGAATAAACCTCATTGATAAGGTGCACAACGCCGATAATCTCGTCTGTGATCTGGTCGCGGCGCATAAATATGTGGGCATCGTCCTGGGTGAAGCAACGCACGCGGAACAGACCGTGAAGCGCACCCTTCAGCTCGTGGCGGTGAACCAGCCCCAACTCACCAACACGCATGGGAAGCTCGCGGTAGCTGTGTGGCTGACTGCGGTAGACCATAACTCCGCCCGGGCAGTTCATGGGCTTGACACAATACACCTCGTCATCGATCATTGTGGAATACATGTTGTCCTTATAATGATCCCAGTGCCCGCTGGTTTCCCACAGGTGACGGTTCATAATAAGCGGGGTCGATACCTCAACATAGTGCTCTCTGGTGTGAATATCGCGCCAGTAATCAATAAGCGCATTTTTGAGTGCCATGCCGTTCGGCAGGAAGAACGGGAAGCCGGGGGCCTCGTCGCACAGCATGAACAATCCCATTTCGCGACCTATCTTGCGGTGGTCTCGCCGCTCGGCTTCTTCCATCAGCTTGACATACTCATCCAGCTCAACCTGAGTACGAAAGGCAACACCGTTGATACGTGTGAGCATTTTATTGTTTTTATCGTTCTTCCAGTAAGCACCCGACTGCTGCGTCAGCTTGAAGGCCTTGAGTGCCTTGGTATAGCAGAGGTGCGGGCCGACACACATATCGATATATTCGCCCTGCTGGTAAAAGCTGATTACAGCATCTTCGGCAAGATCGCCTATGTGCTCAACCTTGTACTTTTCTCCACGCTCCTCCATGAGCTTGATAGCCTCGGCTCGCGGCAGTATAAAGGGCTTGATCGGCAGGTTTTCTTTGACGATTTTGGCCATTTCCTTTTCGATTCTGGCAAGATCGTCATCTGTCAGCTTGGTATCCCCCAGATCAATATCATAGAAAAATCCTTTTTCGGTGGCAGGGCCATAACCGAAATCGGCCTCCGGATACAGACGTTTGACTGCCTGAGCAAGTATGTGCGCCGCAGTATGCCTCAGTACCTGCAATTCCTCCTCGGCCGGACACTCGGCAACTGTGCCGTCCTTATAAATAATTTTCATCAGAAAAACTCCTTTATAATTTAAATTTGAAATTTCATTACAAAAAATACACCCCGGACAACGAAATCACGCCATCCGGGGTGCGGTATTCCCGCACGGTTCCACCCGAGCTTTTAACTCAAAAATATTATGTTTAGTGCGGGAGCGGTATCCTAGAGGCTCACGCGGAAAGGCTCTCATCATTCCCTTTCTCTCT
>URHI01000105.1 GCA_900547565.1 uncultured Eubacteriales bacterium
GGTCATACGGGCGGGGGCGGACGCGGTATATCTGGGCGGCAGCCATTTTGGAGCCCGCGCATATGCGAATAATTTTAATGAGGAAGAATTGCTGCGTGCCATCGACTATGCACATATCCATGGCAGACACTGCCACGGCTCGGAGAGTTCATAACGTCGCTCGGAAAAGAGCTTGACCCCGCGCGGTTTGACAACCCCGCCAAAAACGTATGGATAGCAAAGACCGCAAAAGTAGCGCCCACCGCCTCGATAACAGGCCCCGTCATTATTTGCGACGCGGCAGAGATCCGTCAGTGCGCCTATATCCGCAGCAATGCTGTCATCGGAGCCGGCTCGGTCATCGGCAACTCGTGCGAGGTCAAAAACGCTATCATCTTTGACAGCGTACAGGTGCCGCACTTCAACTACGTAGGCGATTCGATACTCGGCTTCCGCTCGCATATGGGCGCCGGTGCCGTAACGTCCAACGTCAAAAGCGACCGCACCCCCGTTGTCATTCACTACGGCGATGCCGCAATCGAAACCGGACTGCGCAAAATGGGAGCCATGCTCGGAGACGGCGTCGAAGTCGGCTGTAACAGCGTGCTGAATCCGGGTACCGTCATCGGGCGCGGAAGCCGCATCTATCCGCTGTCCAGCGTCCGGGGCTTCGTGCCGGAAAACAGCATTTTCAAGGCAGCCGGCAACGTGACCGCAATCAGACATTGAAAAGATCCATATAAATCAAGCGCCAGACAGCCTACGGCTGTTAACGAGGAACGGGATTTATCGAGATTTCGGCGGATATCCCGTCGGCAGACATAACTGCCGCAGTCAGGGTCCAAATATGCGGGCAACCGCAAAACAAAGCCCTGTCAAATGCTTCGATCGTTGAAAATCGAATAAAGAAAGGTTAATAGCGTGAAAGTTGCTTCCATTTAAAAGTGAAATACACTTTTTCACGCACGAATTTTGCCGAGGCAAAATTCACTGATCACTGTTTGTGCTGCCGCAAAGCGGCAGAATGGAGATCAATCGCGTGAAAGTTGCTTCCATCTAAAAGTGAAATACACTTTTTCACGCACGAATTTTGCCGAGGCAAAATTCATTGATCACTGTTTGTGCTGCCGCAAAGCGGCAGAATGGAGATTAATATGCAAAAACATAAAAAAAGCCAGCGCCGCTATACACCGGTGCTGTCCATGAAGCACTTCTCGCAAATACTGAGAGACAACGGCGACAAGATCCTTTATATGTGGTACGATTCCGAGAGAGTTCTCCACGAAATGACTTACCGCGAAATGGCTGATATAATCCTGCGGCAGGCGGCGGCCTTTATCTCACTCGGCTGGCAGAACCGGCACATCGCCATCATAGGCGAAACATCTCCGTATTGGGTGGCAACATATGTGGCCGCAATAGCATCCGGCAACGTTGCGGTCCCGCTCGACCGCGAACTGGATATTGAGCAGATCGAAGGCTTTCTGACCTTTGCAGAGGTAGATGCCGTCGTTTATTCCCGCGCCTTCAACCAAAAATTTGAACACGCCATTGCCGAACACCCTACCGTGTCGCTGTTTATTCCGCTTGAGCCGGACAACGACCTCCCCTGCCCCGACGGCCACCGTATCACTCCCTATGAAGAACTGCTTGCACTCGGTGACCGGGCACTTGAAGCCGGTGTCACACCGGCAGATCCTACCGATATGGAACGAATGGCCGTCATGCTGTTCACCTCGGGCACGACAGGCACCAGCAAATGCGTTATGCTGTGTGAGAAAAACGTGGTATGCGCCGTCAACGCGGCGTGTGAGACGGTCGAGTTTTTCCCCGAGGACACCATAGTTTCCACGTTGCCCATACACCACACCTACGAGTTGTGCTGTATGCTGGCCGCCATGAATTACGGCATGCACATCGCCATAAACGACTCACTCAAGCATGTTATGCGAAATTTTTCATATTTCCGTCCCACCGGACTGATACTGGTGCCGCTTTTTGTCAACACCATGTACAAAAAGATCTGGGACGAGGCCAAAAGAAAGAAAAAAGACAAGCTGCTGCGCGTGGCACTTGGTGCCTCAGGGCGGCTGCGCAAGGTCGGAATAGACCTGCGCGGACTGCTGTTTTCTGACATAAACGGCGCTTTCGGCGGCCGGCTTGTCAAGATAGTCTGCGGCGGAGCGCCGCTCAATCCCGAGATCGCCGAAAAGTTTGAACAGTTCGGCATAACAATTACCGAGGGCTACGGCATCACCGAATGCTCGCCGCTCATTTCAGTAAATCCCTACTTCGCGCCGAAATCCGGCTCGGTCGGACCGGCGGTGCCGGGCTGTGAGGTGCGTATTGACGTAGAGCGCATAAATGACGCCGGATTTGAAGAGGGTGAAATACTTGTGCGCGGTGACAACGTCATGCTCGGCTACTACAAGCAGCCCGAGCAAACAGCCGAGGTGTTTACGCCTGACGGATTTTTCCGCACCGGTGACGAGGGGTATATGGACAGTGACGGCTATATATTCATTACCGGGCGCAAAAAGAGTGTTATTGTGCTGGAAAACGGCAAAAACGTGTTCCCGGAGGAAATCGAAGAATATCTGTCGCGGCTGGACTGCGTTGGAGAAAGTGTTGTGGTCGGCCGTGTCAAGGAGGGCAGTGACTCCGTGATCCTGACAGCGGTGATCTATCCCAACCCCGGCATGTTCCCGGCGGGCTGTGATCTTGATGCGGCAGCCGAGGTTATACGCAACGAGGTCAACAAGCTCAACCGGACACTTGTCGGCTACAAGCAGATACGTGCGGTCGAAATTCGGCGTACTGAGTTTGAAAAAACCACGTCGCGTAAGATAAAGCGTCATCTGGTAAAATAATGGCCGGACAAAGACAGCTGTGCTGTGCCGGAGGTAATAATATTGTTGCTGAAGCGACAGCCGCCTGACGCATTACACCGTGTGCGCAGCGGTCTCCCCTTCATGTGAACTGTAAGCCCTTACACCCAAAATCATAATAAACGATCAAGGAGCCGCACCATGTTAATGATCCTCAGCGGCGGCGGTGGCTACGCCAAAAACCCCGCGGCATACGAGCTGTTTGCAGCCAATGTAGATAAGCACCGCCCTGTGCTGTATATTCCCTTCGCTTCGATACCCGAAAATTATAATGAATCTTATGCAAAATTCACGCTGTCCATGGCAAATCTGGGCGTGTATTCAACCGTTCTGTGCAGCTCTCCCGAATTTTTCAGCCGGTATACGCCCGACGAGATAGGCGGCATATACTGCGCAGGCGGCAACACCTTCCGACTGCTCAAGCTGCTGAGGGAGTCGGGCGGACTTGACTGGATAGTCAGCTTTCTCCGCCGCGGCGGTACATATATCGGCTCCAGTGCCGGCGCCATAATCGGCGGTGCCGACATAATGCCCATTATTTATATGGATGCCAACGCCGTTATGCTGAGTGATACCCGCGGAATGGACATGATGGACGGTTATTCAACTATCGCCCACTACGGCGATTCGGCCTCCGAGTTTCGCAATAACGAGTGGTTTGCCGCAGTTGATATGCTGGCAACACAGTATAAAAAGCTGATAGCACTGTCGGAAGAATCGGCAATAGCTATAACGGACACACGCAAATATGTTGTCGGCGAGCCGTGCCGTGTGTTCATCGACGGCAAGCCACGGGACATAGAAAACGGGTGTGACCTGCCCTGATTCCGTCACTGCAACACAGAGAGCTTGTTTAACATGAAAAAAATTCTTGCAATACATGATCTGTCCTGCTTCGGGCGGTGTGCGCTGACGGTCGTCATGCCCATACTCAGCTCCATGGGGCATCAGGTCGTACCTCTGCCGACCGCACTGCTGTCAACTCACACCGGCGGCTTCACCGATCTGCACTTTCGCGATCTGTCCGACGATATGGAGGCAATCATCCGCCATTTTGAACGTCTCGACCTGCATTTCGACGCCATATACAGCGGTTTTCTCGGCAGTGCGCGGCAAATCGGCATAGTTTCTGATATAATCAACCGTTTCGGCGACGGTGTGCCTGTCGTAGTCGATCCCGTCATGGGCGACGACGGCAGCCTGTACTCAACCTATAACGACGAGCTGGTGGCCGGAATGGGCCGGCTGTGCCGTATGGCGGACATAATCACTCCCAATGTAACCGAGGCCTGTTTTCTGACCGGCAAGCCGCAGATCGGAGCACTGGAAAACGAACAGCAGGTGTACGAGGCTGCCGACAGCCTGTGCCGAGAGCTGGAAAAACGCTTCGGAACACGGCGTATCGTCGTCACCGGACTGTGCGCGGGTGACGCAATTTCAAACGCCTGCCTCGACGGCGGAAGCCTGAGGCTGATAAGCGCACCGCGTCTGCCGCGCAGCTTTCCCGGCACAGGAGAGGTGTTTACCTCGGTGCTGACCGGCATGCTGGTGCACGGGGCGTCACTGTCCACTGCGGCACAGGCCGCGGAGGACTTTACCTTCAAGGTAATAAACCGCTCGCAGGCCTCGCCCGAGCCGTCACGCAACGGCGTTATGCTTGAAGATCAGCTCGGTCTGCTGTCAAAATACGCAAAGCAATAAAAAATAATAATAGAAAGCAGGTTTTTCAATATGAAAGCAGTAATGTACGGAGCCGGCAACATCGGCCGCGGCTTTATAGCCAAAAGATTTTTCCTCTCCGGCGCTGACACCACATTCATTGATGTCAACACCGAGCTTGTTGACCGGCTGAACGCTGCCGGAAAATATCCCGTTTATGTGACCCGGGGGAATGAGTACGTTCCGGAGTGGGTAGAACGCATAAACGCCGTCAACGGCCGCGATGAACAGGCCGTCATCAATACAATAGCCGACACCGACATAATGGCAACCGCGCTGGGCGTCAACATTCTTCCCCGCGTGGCCGAGCTGCTTGCCAATGCCATTGTGGCACGTATGAAAAAAAGCGGACGGCCGCTTAATATACTTATCTGTGAGAATCTCATCGGCTCCGATTCATATCTTCGCGGGCTGGTCGAGCCCCATATTCCCGCCGAGGCCAAGGATTTCTTTGACAAGAACATAGGCTTTGTGTGCGTTTCGGTGTGCATTACCGTACCGCCCACACCCCAGCGGTTCCTTGACGAAAACCCGCTGTCCGTCTGCACAGACAATCACAGCGAGCTGCCTGTTGACCTGGCCGGGTTCCGTCCCGCCGGTGCCCCGTTGCCCAAGATCGACAGCATGGTCGCCTTTTCTCCCTTCAGCTTTTTCATTGAGCGCAAGCTGCTGGTTCACAACATGGGGCATGCACTCATGGCTTATTACGGCCGGATCAAGGGATATAACATGATTTACGATATCGCCTGCGACGGCGAGATCAAATATGTGCTGACCCGTGCGCTGCTTGAGTCCGTCCGCGCACTGGCAAAACGCCACAATGTCAATACCGACGACCTGCTGCAGTTTGTGGAGGATCTTATGGTTCGCTTTGAGAACCCGTTGCTCATAGACGATGTGCTGAGAGTCGGCAAGGATCCCAAGCGCAAGCTGTCGGCCGGCGACCGGCTGGGCGGAGCTTTCAAAATGGTTCGGAACATGGGTGGTGTGCCCGCGCACATCGGCGTAGGTATTGCGGCAGGACTGTTGTTTGATCATCCCGACGATCCCATCGCGCTGGAGGTTTCAGGTTATACGCGTGAGGCCGGAGTTGCCGCAGCGCTGGAAAAATACTGCTCCATTACCGACCCGGCTGACGTGGAAATGATTTCGACGTTCTATCGTCTGCTGGACGAAAAAGCGCCTTTTGCCGAGCTGGTTTCGGCTTTGAGCGGCTATAAGAGTCTGCACTGATAAGTGTTGGCCGGAGGTTCGGCAGTCTGACAAAGAAAAATCACTTTACTGCTGAAAGGCGGTAAAGTGATTTTTGAGTTTGGGGAGAGATAGTTAGTTGGGCATTGGAGGCTATAGTAATATTGTTCTTGTAAGACAATATTCCCATATTCTGCAAGGCAAGCTGCCTTCTGTCAATACTCCAGCTCACAAAGCAACATGCGGTGATCAGACGTCAGATCTGCACTCGTGTCAATAACCCACGGAGCGGAAGCCTGAATATCAGGCGTGACAAGAATGTTGTCAATGTTTTTGTTCCTGAAGGTCGCCAGCGTCAGATTGACCGGCCGCACAAAATCCATATGCGCGGCGATCTTTCCGGGATCGGTGTTGAAATCCGCTGCGGCTACAAAACGTCCGCCGAACGAACGCATGTAATCCGCATAACGCTCCATAGTTTCGGTGTTTCTGACATCATCCTCGCACGAAAGATGCGAATTGAACACACGCAGTGCTCCTCCCGGCACCTCGGCCACCGCCGAACCGGCAGACGTCCCCCACTTTGCCAGTCCCTGAGGATAGAAATACGTGTCACCGCTGCTAAGCGGATAGCGGCTGAGTATCGCGGTGCCGTAGCAACCGCCCTGAAAGTCACGAATCTTTATAAAATAATAATACTCAAGCCCCGATTCGTCCGCAAGATACTGCGGCATGTCTACACCCTCCGAACGCCGCACGCACTGATCAACCTCCTGCAGACACACGATATCCGCATCGCTCCCGCGTATAGCGACGGCAACATCACGCAGCGTTTCGGGCGTGAAGTGCTCCTCACGCTTGGCTGCGGCGCCTATATTGAAACTGGCAAATCTTATGTGTGGCATGTTAATCTCCATTCTGCCGCTTTGCGGCAGCACAAATAGTAATCAGTGAATT
>URHI01000106.1 GCA_900547565.1 uncultured Eubacteriales bacterium
TTGGCAGCCGCTTGCGCCTTAGCCTTGGCTTTCGCCTCAGCCTGTCGGGCCGCTTCTTCCTGTGCCTTGCGAGCCGCCTCCTGTGCCAGTCTCGCTTCCTCGGCAGCCTTGCGACGAGCCTCCTCGGCAGCAGCCTCCCGAGCCTTCGCCTCGGCGATACGACGAGCATTCTCACGAGCGGCAGCCTCAGCAGCAGCGGCTTTGGCCTTTGCTTTTTCTTCTGCGTCGTATTCCAGACGGATTGTCATGGAACGCATGATAGATTCATGAATGTTCAGGAGACGCTCAAGTTCTGCGGGAAACGCAGGCTCTGCTTTGAAAGTCACGACAACATAGTAGCCCTCGTTCATATCATTGATAGGATATGCAAGACGGGTCTTGCCCCATTTTGCTATCTCAATGACCTGAGCGTTGTCGGCTATCAGGCTGGTGAACTTGTCCACTGTGGCGTTGACAACCTCGTCTCCGGCAGAAATGTCAACAACAAACAGTGATTCGTAGGAATTGATGATTTTATCCATTGTTTACCTCCCTATGGACAATTACGACCGCGTGCATAGAAAAATTTACACGAGGTAGAGAGACGGACCCAAAGTCCGTACAGGTCATTATACTACACAATACAAATTTTGTCAACACTAATTTTAATATATAAATAAAATATTTTTTACTGGCGCATTGTTTTTTGAAACGAAATATGGTATCATATATCAAAGAAAATATACGGAGGCAGTTATGGCGAACAAAAAGTCAGGTAAAAGCCGAGGGAGATTGTCCGGCAATATAATGGTTGTCATCATGCTGGCAGTGCTCATACTGGCAGTTATCTATTTTTCACCACGGTTACGCGAATATTTAGGCATAGACAACGCAACCTCGGACACACAGACACCGATGGTTAATGGTTCACTCATGGAGATGCATGTTATTGATGTGGGGCAAGGCGACAGCATACTTGTTCGCACGTCCGGCGGTGACATGCTTATAGATTCCGGTCCGGGCAGTGCCGGTGATCAACTCAAAGAGTACCTGACATCGGTGGAAGTAAAGGACATAGAGTACGCGGTATTCACTCACCCGGATGCCGACCATATCGGCAACGCCGACATGATAATGACCGACTATACCGTCAGTAATGTCATACTTCCGGACAAGGAAGCGACATCAAAGACATACCAACGCATGATGACAGCAATCGGCGCATCCGGCGCTAAGGTTATATCGCCTGAGCCGGACATGCAGTTTTCACTTGGTGAGATGACGGTGACAATACTCGCCCCGATTTCAAGTAAATACACGGATACTAACAATTACAGCGTTGTAATGAGACTCGATTTCGGTGAAATATCGTTCATGATGACCGGAGATGCCGAGGAAAAGTCGGAGCAGGAAATGCTGACACGATATGGGGCGAAAACATTGGATTGTGATGTTCTGAAAGTAGGTCACCACGGCTCTACCACTTCAACGTGTCTTGATTTCCTAAAGGCGGTTTCACCTGCAATTGCATTGATTTCATGCGGAGAAGGAAATACATATGGCCATCCGAATGCCGAAACGCTACAGAAGTTAGAGGCACTCTCGGTGCCGATTTATCGTACGGATGAAGTGGGAAGTATTATACTTATGTCTGACGGCAAGGATATTACGGTGACTACAACAAGCGGCACCAAGTAGTCACACATTAGCAAGTTTTTATATTTTCAAGCATATAAATTCAACTTTGTGAGGTAATAATATTGAAACGTGTTTTGGTTACGGGCGGTTCTCGCGGAATAGGCAGGGCCTGTGTCGAGCGATTCTGTAATGACGGCGCCGATGTGATGTTTATTTACCGTTCCGCTGACGATGCAGCACAGATACTATGCCGCAAGTGCAGTGCACGGTCAATACGAGCAGACGTGTCAGAGCCGGCTGAAGCAATTGAGGCAGTTGACCGCGCTGCCGGACTTATGGGGGGGATCGACGTGCTGGTCAACAATGCGGGCGTTTCGCACATTGGGCTGTTCACTGATACTACAGACGCTAAATGGCGACAGATATGTGACATTAATTTGTCGGGACAGGTGTATGTCAGCCGCGAGGCGGCGAGATATATGATCCGTCAGCACAGCGGATGCATAATAAATATCGGCTCGGTTTGGGGACGTGTCGGTGCCTCGTGCGAGGTAGCATATTCGGCTACCAAAGCGGGTGTTCGCGGTCTTACTCGGGCGCTTGCAAAAGAGCTTGGACCGTCCGGAATACGCGTAAACTGCGTTGAACCGGGGGTTATAGACACCGAGATGAACAGTGTAATTGACTGTCAGACACTCGACGGTCTTTGCGAGGAGACTCCGCTCGGCCGTATCGGAAGGCCATGTGAAATAGCATCTGTTGTCGCATTTTTGGCATCGGATGAGGCGTCGTTTATAACAGGTCAGATGATCGGAGTTGACGGCGGATTCGGTCTGTAAGCATCACAAGACAACAAATATGTGCTAATAAAAATAAACATCTTCTTTTTATAAACATAAAATCCCGTCCGGTATCAAATCGCCGGCGCGGGATTTTTGAGCTATTTGGATTTAGTAAGTTGTCCGAGTATATCCGACAGTACTACAAAATTATGCATTGTAAGCCGTTCTCCACGAATATTGATATCAAGCCCGCTCTCGGTTACTGCCTGTATAAGACGGTCGCGCGGTATATCGGTGAACACGGCAGACAGTGCATTTGGCAGTGTCTTGCGTCTCTGTCCGAAAGCAGCCTTGATAGTTTTGAAAAACATTTCCTCATTATCCGGGCAGTACGGCTTTTGCTTGTGCAGCTTTATGCGCACAACAGCCGAATCAACTTTAGGAGGCGGCAAAAACAGTTCTGCCGGAACCTTCATCAGCCGTTCCGCGGTACCGTAATAGGCAAGTACCGCAGTAATTGCGCCGCAGTCGCGGCTGCCCGGCACGGCACACAGCCTGTCTGCTACCTCAGACTGCACCATTACGGTTATATAATCAAACGGAACGCGCGATTCAAGCAAAGCCATTAATATTGGCGTTGTGATGTAGTAGGGAAGGTTTGCGCACACAGACAGCCCATCCTCAAGATACGGCTCAGCCAACGCCGGAATGTCACATTTCATTATATCGTCATTGATGATTTTGACGTTATTGAATTCATTGAGCGTATATCCCAGCGCCCCGATCAGCCCTCGGTCAAGCTCAACAGCAACCACTTGACTGTAGCGTGAAGCCAGCTCGTATGTCAGCGTTCCAAGTCCGGGGCCAATCTCAAGAATGTTCTGCGACCGTCCCTCACAGCAACATTCGGCAATCTCCTCAACTACGGCGCGTTCGGTCAGAAAGTTTTGACCGAATTCCTTGCGAAACGTAAGGCCATATATGGACATAATCTGCTTGATCGTCTTTATATCACAAAGATTCATGCTTTAATACTCCACCATGATTTTTCAAGTTATTATAACACGCATGTACAACAAAAGCAACAAAAATTTTTTTGAAAAAATGCAAAAATGTTATTGCAATATCAGATAAGTTATGATATAATATCATCTGTTGCTGGTGTGGCTCAGTTGGTAGAGCAGTTGATTCGTAATCAACAGGTCATGGGTTCGAGTCCCATCACCAGCTCCAAAAACCGAATGCATTTGCATTCGGTTTTTCATTTTTTGATTTATGAGGTAAGTTAACGGGTGATTGTTATGCTGGATTACCCTCCGCACTTTTTGCACACGCGCTCTTTTCCTGCAGCCAAAGCTTCGTCCTTTGTTCCGCTCAGTACCTCAGAAGAATTCTTCAATGCACTGCAGCTCCGGCTGATATGCCAGACACTGCCTCCGGGTGTCCAATATACTGTGGCTTCCGAAGCAGTCGTGACTTCTGCGCTTAGCTCAAGCGTGTCCTCGCCTGACATCGGAGTGACAGTTTCATCCTGCTTGGTTGTCACCGGATTTTGCGTGTCAGGCTTGTCTGTTACGTTTTTTGACGTTGTGTTGCGCTCAGTCACCGAGGAGGTAGCTTTACTTGCGGCCTTGGAACTTGCGGCCGCTTCCGAGGAGGATGCCAGCTCACGCGACATTTCAGCAACAAATTCCGGTGTCAGAGTAACGCCGGTTGAGTCCGGCTTTTGTTCAAGTTCCTTGTAAACAGACGAGCAGGAAGTCAGAACGGTAACAAAAGCAAGCAATACAAGCAGATACCTGACTGACCTCATTTTATATTACCTCCGTTTCTGTCAGCATACGTTCGAGCAGATTTACTTTATCTGCCGAATATTCATATGCATCGCGATAATTGTCGGTTTCCTTAGAACATATTTCAAGATCGTAAAACACGTTGTAGAGTATTGGGTCCGGAATACGCTCCTGCATATTAAGTATGTGCAGAAGCAGCTGCTGTGCTCCGGCAAAGTTTTTGTGACGCATTTCATCACGCGCCGTTATATGCGTTGAGAGCGGAGAATCAATGCTCATTTGAGCACTGTCAAGCAATGTATGAACAGGTATCTCAGGGTGACTTTCCGCAGCTTCAAGTGTCAGAATATACTCACAGATCGGGTCGTTGGCGGCTGTTACAGCATTGATATTCGTATCTGTTGAATCGGTCATGAGTGTAGGCGAGATACTGTGCATGTAGCGTTGATAAACCGCAGCTTTCGAGCGTATCAATCCGATACTGTAAATTGTGCGCTGATCATATTCCCGTGCCTCATCAAAGCGACGCATGGATGAGTGAAGGCGCCCGTGAAAAAAATCGTCCTCTGCGAGTCCGGATACACATCGCGCGAGAATCATCCATATTTCGTCATCGCCGCCGCCGAGCGAAAGGCATATGTCGCGGCATATTTCGAAATCTCCGTTTGTCAAAGCTCGCTTTATGTTGTCGATGTTGTTGATTTTACGGTAAATGTATTCCTCACTGCCTTCCGACAGAAGGTATCCTGCCGGAACTTTAAGTCGTTGCGCAAGATAAACCACAGTGGACAGGGAAGGCATGGCGGCACCGTTTTCAATGCGACTCAGCATATTACGGGTGATGAAATCTCCGGCAAGCTGTGACTGCGTCATGTACTTTGCCGTGCGGATTTGCTTGATTTTCTCTCCGATATTCATGATTTTCCCCCAATGATTTTTACCTTGGTATAAGCATACCACAAAATACCGGAATATTCAAGTTTTTTATACATAAATTTAAAAAAACTCTTTCATATACAAGCAAAATGTTGTATAATAAAAAAACAGACTCACTTAAGGAAGGATATTTTTATGCAAGAACTCAAGCAGCGCATTATACAGGACGGGCGCATATGTCCCGGGGGGATACTCAAGGTTGACAATTTTCTAAACCATCAGATCGACACAATGCTGGTCGATCGTATGGGGCTTGATTTTTATAATCATTTTAAAAGCAGCGGTGTTACAAAGATCCTGACGATCGAGGCCTCCGGTATCGGAATTTCATGCCTGACAGCACGCTATTTTGGTGTACCGGTGGTGTTTGCAAAAAAATCCGAGGCTAAAAATCTTTCCTCGGAGCTGTACACGGCTGAGGTGTTTTCGTATACAAAGGGCAAGTCATTTACCGTCCGCGTAGACAAGAACTACATATCCGCTGACGACCGGGTGCTTATTATAGACGATTTTCTTGCCAACGGTCAGGCATTGCTCGGACTAATTGATATAGTAAAGCAGGCCGGGGCACAGCTGTGCGGTGCCGGAATATGCATTGAAAAAGCGTTTCAGCCGGGCGGGGACATGATACGCAATATGGGAATTGATCTTTTCTCGCTCGCAATTGTGGACGTGGATAAAGACAATAAGCTCATATTTTACGAAAAATGAGTACATTTGTTCTTAAGATTATTGCAAGCATGGCAATGCTTGCAGACCACATAGGCTATTTCTCAAATTACGGATTTGAAACCGCCGGTGGCATTATGCGTGCTGTCGGTCGTATAGCGTTTCCTATATATTGCTATCTAATAGCCTTCGGATTCCGCAAAACGCATAACAAATATGCGTATCTTTTAAGGCTTGCGGTGTTCGCACTTATATCGGAGGTGCCGTTCAACTATTGCTTCTACGGCCGTGCCGAATTTGCACTCCATAACGTGTATTATACGCTGGCTTTAGGTCTTATCGGACTGATGATCTACGATAAAATGTCCGGTAGCCGGCATGCTGCCGTCAGGTTTTTGTCGATATTACCTGTTGCGCTGTGCGTTACCGCGGCCGAGTGGCTTGAGTGTGACTATAGCGGATACGGTGTGGCACTGATATTTCTGTTTTACCTTGCCGGCAATAGCAGATTGTTTGCAGGCTTTGCGTGTATTCTTTTCGGTTTCAGAAAAGTTGTTGAAGCAATAATATCGGAGATGCTCGGAGGATTTGTCATGCCGGTAATCAGTCAGTGGGACTGGGTATCGGTGTTTGCCGCAGCGGCTGCTATACCTATCATATTCTGTAACGGCTCGCGTGGGCCATATCCCAAGTCAAAGGTTGGGAGAATCGTGCAGAAATATGCGTTTTATGCCTTTTATCCGCTGCACATACTGATAATAGGTCTGATAATGCGCGGGTATGTTATAAAATGAGATTATCCGGGTCAAGGTATGTCAGTTGCGAGGAGCCCGAGCCATTCGATAACCCGCACGAGCATTTTTACTTGAGGCTACGGATATAAAAGCGGTCGGCTGTATTGCCGACCGCT
>URHI01000107.1 GCA_900547565.1 uncultured Eubacteriales bacterium
TGAAAAAAGGTTCCTGGACCTCCCAAAACTTTCACCGAAGGGAGAGGAAAGGTTGAGCGGACAGACGTGAAGTTACGCTAAAGCGTTTGAGCGGTATAGTTTGCACTTGCGTCCTTTGCAGATAAGAGTTATATTTTCCTTCATTGAAAGGTTTTTACGGCGCTTTTCCCAAAAAGCGCCCGAGGTCGAGGGCGAGTAGCCCTCGTCGCGCCCCGTAGGGCGTGAAACCCCCGTACCGGGGCAGCGCCCCGCGTTCCTATGCAGCGCCCGAGTGACTTTTTCGTCAGTCTACCTTATCGAGATATGCCTGTTGGTCAGGTGTCAGCGAGTCTATCGCAATGCCGAGCGCCGACAGCTTTAGCTGAGCGACACGTGCGTCGATATGGCGCGGAACGGGATAAACCTTATGCTCCAACGGATTTTTTGAGGTAGCTATGAACTCAAGGCACAGAGCCTGCAGAGCGAAGGACATATCCATAATTTCGGCCGGATGACCGTTTCCGGCTGCCAGGTTTACCAGCCGCCCTTCGGCAAGCAGGTTCAGAATGCGGCCGTCGGGCAGGTAATATCCGGTGATATTGGGCTTGCGGAGCGTGGTGCTGACGGCCAGCGCTTCAAGGTCATGCTTGTTGATCTCAACGTCAAAGTGGCCGCTGTTGGCCAGCAGGGCGCCGTCCTTCATCAGCAGCATGTGGCGGCGCGTTATGACGTCGCGGCAGCCGGTCAGCGTTACGAACAGATCACCGAGCGGGGCGGCCTGTTCCATTGTCATGACCGTGAATCCGTCCATGACGGCCTCTATGGCTTTGACGGGGTCGATCTCGGTGACGATGACCACGGCGCCCATTCCGCGCGCCCGCATTGCAAATCCACGCCCGCACCAGCCGTAGCCTGCGACGACTACCGTTTTGCCGGCGATGATGAGGTTTGTTGTGTTCATGATGCTGTCAAGCGTGGACTGTCCGGTGCCGTAGCGGTTATCGAAAAGGTGCTTGCAGTCGGCGTCGTTGACGTCGAACATGGGGTAGTCCAGCAGTCCGGCGCGCCGGCGCGACAGCAGACGGTGAACTCCGGTGGTGGTCTCCTCACAGCCGCCGAGCAGGCAGTCTCCGAACGCACGGCAGTCGCCGTGCAGCAGTGAAATGAGGTCGCCGCCGTCATCTATAAGAAGGTGCGGGTGGCAGGACAGAACCGCGCGCAGGTCATCGGTGTACTGCTGTTCGTCAACCCCGTGAGAGGCGGAAACGTCCATGCCGGTTTCGGCCAGCGCGGCGGCGACATCGTCCTGTGTTGACAACGGATTGCAGCCGGTTATATGCACCTCTGCGCCGCCCGCGCGGAGAGTTTCGGCAAGGTAAGCGGTTTTGGCCTCAAGGTGGATGGACATAGCCAGCCGCCGTCCCGCAAAGGGCTTGCGTTCCTCAAAGTCCCGGCGTATGGCGTTCAGGACCGGCATGTATGATGCCACCCACTGGATCTTTTCGCGGCCGGAGGCGGCAAGGGATAAGGATTTTATTCTCATGTATAACCTCGTTTCATTTTGATAAGCTACTATTTTCGGAAATATTTACATGTGCCGGCCTGCCCGGTGTGTACCGGCTCAGGCCGGTTTCCGTAACAAGGTGTGCCGAGGGCATTATACGCTGACCTGCGGCACTCTTTTTTGCTGACACAAGAAACTGCACTCCGGCAGCCTGCCGGAAAGCAGCAGTCGTTGAAGTCCGCGCAGAGCATATTAACGGTCATTTTCCGCCGCTTCAAACTGACTGTGATACAGCTTGGCATACTCACCGCCCGCGGCGAGCAGCCGGTCATGATTGCCGGATTCAACAATGTGTCCGTCCCGCATTACTAAAATCACGTCGGCATCGCGTATCGTCGACAGCCGGTGAGCCACAATAAAGCTGGTCCGCCCCTTCATCAGCCGACCAAAGGCGTCCTGAACCTTAAGCTCGGTACGCGTATCGATGGATGAGGTTGCCTCGTCCAGTATCAGCACCGGCGGCTGACGCAGCATTACCCTCGCAATGCACAGCAGCTGTCGCTGTCCCTCCGACAGACTGCCGCCGTCCTCGCCTATGGGAGTGTCATAGCCCTGTGGCAGGCGCGAAATAAACCCGTGCGCATGTGAGGCCCGTGCGGCCGTCTCGATCTCACTGTCGGTGGCGTCAGGCTTGCCCATTGCGATGTTGTCCCGTATGGTGCCCTCGGCCAGCCAGGTCTCCTGAAGCACCATGCCGAAGTTACGGCGCAGCGACTGCCGTGTCAGCGAGCGTATATCCTGCCCGTCTACGCTTACACTGCCGCCGTTGACGTCGTAAAAGCGCATCAGCAGATTGATCAGCGTAGTCTTTCCGCAGCCGGTCGGGCCGACAATTGCAATACGTTGGCCGGGACTGACATCGAGCGTCAGACCTTCGATCAGCGGCCGCTCTGGCACATAGCTGAAGCTGACATTATCCAGCCGTATCGCGCCGGCAGTGGGATATTCAAGGCAGGCTCCGTCCGCATCCGACGGCTCCTCAGCCTGATCCAGCAGGTCAAATACCCGTCCGGCGCACGCCAGCGCGCCCTGAAGCTCGGCCACAACGCCCGAAATTTCATTAAACGGCTTGGTATACTGGTTTGCGTAGGCCAGAAACGATGCCAACGCACCAACCGTTATGCCGCCGCCTACCGCAGTCAGTGCGCCGCACAGCGCGACCGATGCGTAGACCAGACTGTTTACAAACCTTGTGGTAGGATTGGTCAGTGACGAGAAAAAGATGGCCTTGAGGCTGACGCCGCGCAGGCGGCGGTTTGACTCGTCGAAGCGCTCAAGCATAGCCTCCTCGCGGCCGAACGCAACTGTCAGCCGGCTGTTTTTTATGCTTTCGTTGACAAGTGCCGTCTGCTTTCCGCGCAGCTCGGACTGACTGCGGAAATATTTGTACGTCCGTCCGGCGATGAATTTTGCCACGAACAGCGACACCGGCGTCAGGAGCACCACCACCGCCGTGATGCCGGGGTGAATGGTCAGCATGAACACCAGCGTGCCGAGGATAGTCACTACCCCTGTCAGAAGCTGTGACAGGCCGAGCAGCAGACCGTCGGCAAAGCCGTCTGAGTCGGTGATGATGCGGCTGATAAGCTCGCCGGTCCGGTGATTATCGAGGTACGAAAGCGGCAGTGTGGTCAGCTTGACAAAAGCGCGGTAGCGTGTGTCGCGCAGCACGGCGTATACTACACGGTTGTTTATGACGCTCATCAGCCAGTGCAGCACTGCGGCGGCGCAGGCACAGATAAGAATTGAGATAAGATTTGTTTTGATAATTGCGAGGTCAACCTCTCCTGCCCCCGTCGCCGCATCGATCGCGCGCCCGGCCAGAATGGGAATATACAGTGTGAACAGCGCCGAACCAGCTGCGAATATCAGAGATAAAATCAGCCAGGGAGTGTGACGTCCCACGGCGCGGACGGCACGGCCGAGAATACGGCGGCGCTCGGCGGGCGTCATGTCGTTCTTTTTGCGTTCAGCCATTGACGCTCACCTCCCCGTCGGCGTGCTGAGAAGCACAGATCTCCTTGTAAACCAAGCAATTTTCGAGCAGTTCATCATGTGTGCCGATGCCGGCGACCGAGCCGTCGTCCAGCACGATTATGCGGTCGGCACCGCGCACTGACGATACCCGCTGTGAAACTATAAACACCGTAGGGTCAAAGTCGAGCTGCCGCAGTGAGTGGCGCAGAGCCGCGTCTGTGGCGTAATCGAGCGCCGACGAGCTGTCGTCAAGAATGAGTATGCCGGGGCGGCGGACCAGTGCCCGTGCGATAGTCAGGCGCTGACGCTGTCCTCCCGACAGACCTGCGCCACCCTCGCCCAGCACAGTGTCAAGGCCGTCGGTCTTGGAGCTTACAAAATCATACGCCTGCGCCGAGCGCAGTGCGCTGTCGATTTGTTCATCGGAGGCGTCGGGGGCGGAAAACAGCAGGTTGTCGCGTATCGTGCCTGAAAACAGTGCCGCGTGCTGGGGGACAACGCCCATCTCACGCCGCAGACCTGCCGGGTCACAGCCGCGTACATCGGTGCCGTGAACCAGAACGCGACCGCCGGTAACGTCGTAAAAACGCGGTATAAGGTTGACCAGTGTGGATTTTCCCGAGCCTGTTCCGCCAATCACCCCCACCGTTTCGCCCGGACGTACGGCAAAGCTGATGTCATGCAGTGCATCGCCTGCCGACGATTCGTAGCGGAAGTGGGTCACGCCGCCGTCGATGGGGAATACGTCCGGCAGGGGCAGAAATTTTTCGTCCCCGTCTGCCGCCCGGAGCTGTTCACCATCGAGCACCTTCATGCCCTCAACCGAGTCTATTGCCGCCTGTATACGTCCGCCGCAGGCGACCGCGCGTGTGATATTGATTATCAGGTCGGCCATTTTGATAAGCTCGGTGAGTATCTGCGTCATGTAGTTATACAGTGCGACAAGGCTACCCTGTGTGAGCAGTCCCGCCTCAACGCGCAGCGCGCCCGTGTATATCAGCACAATAATAGCCACATTGATCATGACCTGAGTTATCGGGTTCATGAGTGCCGAAACACCACCTGCCAGACGCTGTACTGCGGTCAGCGCCGTCAGGCGGCGGTCAAATTCGGCGGTTTCGGCCTTCTCGCGACCGAAGGCACGGACCACACGTGTTCCGTTGATGTTTCCACGTACACCTGCACTTACGCGGTCAAGCAGCTGCTGTACCTTGCGGTAAAGCGGGATAGTCAGCAGCATAATGCCGAAAACCACCACGCACAGCGCCGGGATCACCACTGCGAATACCACGGCAGACGGAGCATCGACGGTAAAAGCCATTATCATGGCGCCGAACACCACAAACGGCGAGCGCAGCAGCAGGCGGAGTGCCAGGTTCATGCCCGATTGCAGCTGGTCGACATCGCCGCTCATGCGCGTGATGAGCGTGGACGCTCCGGCGCGGTCAAGCTCGGCGTACGACATGCTGCCGATCTTCTGCATCAGCTGATGGCGCACCGACGCCGCAAAGCCGGTGGCCGCCCGCGCGGCAAAATACTGAGCCGTCAGCGAGCAGGCAAGCCCGACCGCCGCCAGCAGTGCCAGCAAGCCGCACATACGTATAATGTATGATTTGTCGCCGCCGGGGATCCCGGTATCGATTATAGCCGCCACGATAAGTGGCACCAACAGCTCAAAGGTGGCCTCAAGCAGCTTGAAGGACGGTCCGAGTATGGCCTGGAGCCGGTATTTTTTCAGATGTCCGAACAGCTTTCTCATATTTGCTCCATTTATTTTTATACCTATATATTGTACCACATTTTCAGAAAATGTCCAGTGTTTTGATATAAATTCCCCGGGCGTCGGGTTATGCGGAAATTTGAGACAATTCGGCCGTGTTTTTGAGCCTTTTGCCATGTTTTCTGCACAATTATGCCGGCTTTCCCGCCGGTTTCCTCTGCCGGAAATCATTTTGTGTTGTGGTGACCGCGTGCATATGATACAATTTTTATGTAAAATCCAAGTCGCAAGGAGGACACAATCATGAAACACACATTCACAAAACGACGTGCCCGGTGGGCAAAAACAATGGTGGCAGCCGCCGTCATGCTTGCACTGTTGGCTGGCTTTTCGCTGACAGCCTCGGCGAGCGCCGACAACATCGCATGGGTACACCTTGAGGCCCCCGACGTGACCATCGTCGGGCGGTACGACAACGGTGAGCTTTATCTGCCGCTGTACATTTTCGCCGATTCATACGGCGGCAGCATTTATGGCTGGAGCTTCAGTGACGGTTGCGCCTATGTCGATGCCGACGGGCTGTATCTCACCGCGGTTCCCGGTAAGCTGTACATAACGGCAAATGACCGTTGCTTTTTCACCGGACAACCGATAATCGACCCTGAAGGTGTGGTCTACGTACCGATAGAGGCGCTGGCCAGAGCGTACGGGCTTGAAATTTACTATGCCGCCTGGGGCGCTTGCCTGTACGGTACGGGTTACGATTACTGTGCGCCCGCGTCCGAGCAATACTACGGAGACGAGGTCTACTGGCTGTCGCGCATCATCAACGCCGAGGCGGGCGGAGAGCCTTTTCTCGGTAAAATGGCAGTCGGAAACGTGGTGCTAAACCGAGTGGAGAGTCCGTCATATCCCGATTGCATCTGGGGCGTGATATTTGATCGCCGTTACGGTGTGCAGTTTACTCCGACGGCAAACGGAACCATATACCGCACACCGTCCGATGAGAGCGTTGCCGCCGCAAAGGTATGCCTGGAGGGATATCTGCTGAGCGACGAGATAATGTTCTTTCTCAACCCGCGTATTGCCACCAGCTTCTGGATAGTGCGCAGTCGGGTGCCGGTAATGTCGATAGGAAATCACGACTTTTACGCTTGAGAGCTTGAAAAACTCCCCCGTATATGGTAAAATGTAATTATCAGATCAGGGGAGTATAATAGCGTGAAAGTGGCTTCCACCTAAAAGTGAAATACACTTTTTCACGCACGAATTTTGCCAAGGCAAAATTCACTGATTATTATTTGTGCTGCCGCAAAGCGGCAGAATGGAGATT
>URHI01000108.1 GCA_900547565.1 uncultured Eubacteriales bacterium
AAGATTCGGGTTGAGTTCTCTTTGGAAGATATGGATATGTCGGAGTTCCAAGATGAGGCAACCTACACGCAGATCAAGGACTATGTACTGGAACATAGCGGATTACAGGTATCTAGCCTGTATATCTCACAGATTAAACGGAAATGTGGGATTGAGGTTGGTAAGAACTACAATCTGCCGAAGTCCGAAAATTCCAGACAGCCCCTGTGCCCGCCGGATAAAGAAAAAGCAATCAAGGAGGCGTTGAAGCACTTCGGCCTGATTTAAGGAGGGCGGATATGACGCATTTGATTTCTTGTGAGTTCAACATGGATACTGCTTGTGTGGAGCTGAAATTATTTGATGGCAGCATGATTGCCATTGACACCGTCGCCGTGGAAAACGAGGTTGCCGACAATATGTATTACACGAAATAAAAACCGAATCACGGGACGGCTAAAAAACGGCTGTGTCTGGCGTCAAGTCGGATTACTTGACGAAAACGGAGTGGCAGCTTACCGCTTAGTCTGTGAAAATGTGGAAAATGCACAGTTATAGCCTTGGGGGAACAGGGAAAATTTGCCGGATTTTTGTAGGTATTACCCAAAAAACTGCCCCATCGAAAAAATTCATTGACAAATATGCCGTAGTGGTGTATGATTAAATTATCACAAAATAATATTCGGAGGATAAATCCGTATGAAAAAGCTACTTGTTTTTGCCGTTATGCTGGCAATGCTGATCTCTGTGATGGCTCTCCCCGCGTATGCGGCCATCGATGCCTCTACGCTCGAAGCTCCTAACGACATCACCGATGACATCAAATGGACTACTCTGTACGACATGTATGCAGAGCAGCTCCCCATCGTACGTGACGATGCCGTGCACGTACCGGCTACAGAATACGACATGGGTGTTGTCGGAACGGCTGCATCCACGGGCATGCGTATAATCAAGCTCAGCGACTGGGCTGAAAAAGGCATGAAATCCTATTTTTCAAACGACTATGACCTCGGTGACGGAGATTTCTGCTTTGACACCACCATATGGGCCAACGTCACGGTTAATGACAACTGGGACGACCGCGCAAAGCTGGTTTACAACTTCCGTGTTGAAGAAACCGGTACATACGAGCTGGTTTTCCTGGGCTGTGCCCAGATAAAGGCCGATGTCGTTGACAACGATGCCAAGGACCGCGGATTTGCTTTCAGTGTGGATGAGGGTAAGCTGAGCCAGGTCAACATATCCGATACTCGCGGCATATTCCGTGAATACAAATACACCTACAGCGGTGCCGAGCTGACCGAAAAAATGGAGAACATCACCAACGGTGTCAACTCATATTTCTTTGAGCCGACATACTTCTACGGCATTACCGTTGATCTTACCGCAGGCTCGCATACGCTGGAGTTCTATGATCTGTTCTACAGCGGCGAGACCAGAATGACCGGTAACGGCTCCCGACTCAACTTCATGGGCTTCTATGTACAGAAGTATCTGACCGATGCCGAGCTTGCTAACTACAAGTACGCCGAGGTGACCACGGCCGAAACCACCACAGCGGCACCCAAGGATACCACTACTGCCGCTCCCAAGGACACCACCACGGCGGCACCCAAGGATACTACCACTGCTGCCCCTAAGGATACTACCACCGCGGCGCCCAAGGACACCACCACCGAGGCTCCCCAAAAAAGCGGCGGCTGCGGCTCGGTAATGGGCATGGCCGCACTCATGGCTGTCATTCCGGCGGCTGTTGTGCTGAAAAAGAAAAAGGATTGAATGGGAAATCTGCACAATTGAATAACACGCAGGGGATATGTCCTATGGCATATCCCCATGATTTTTGTATACAAGTCACAATTATTTGCTGACATAGCCTTGGAATAACGGCACTTTTTTGTACAAATTGGTGCCGAAATATCGGCGGGGCAGACTTGTGGTGCAAAGTGTACAATTTTTCGGCGGATACTTGACAAACAAATGGCAGTTTGATATAATATGAATAAGTCAGGATGCTCAACCTTTAGCTGAGCAAAGCAACTATAAACCATGAAAGAGGTATAACCATGAAAAAGATTGTTTCTCTTGCCCTCTGCGTTATCATGATTATGTCCATTGCCTGCCTGAGCGTTTATGCCGCTCCTGAAGGCACTGCTATCAAGACCGCTGAGGAATTTGCGGCGATGAAGGCTGACGGTACATATTATCTCGATGCCGACATCTCAATCACGACTACTTATGTCGATGCATTCACAGGAACTTTCGACGGCAACGGCCACACCGTTACTGTTACCGTGCCTATGTTCGCTGAGTTCGATGGTACCGTTTCCAATCTGACTATCGACGGAACCGAGCTGAGAGGCGACGAAGACCTTGCTCCTTTCGCAGTTTATACGACCGGTATGCAGGCGTTCAATGTTACCAATAAGGTTGATGTCACCGTTACCGGCGCAAATGCGGACGTTACTGACGGCGTTAATGCCGGCGGCCTTATCGCAAAGGCTATGTACGATGTTGACAGCACCTGCTATCTGCGCAATTGCAAAAACTACGGTAAGATCACGGTGGAAACCGCTATTGCAAAGCCCGACAAGGTTGAGACTACCGGTGAAATGTACGAAACCCACGCCGGCGGCCTCGTTGGTCTGGCTGACGGCCTCAATGCCAAGTTCTGCGAGAACTACGGCGATATCACAGCAGTAAGTATCAACGGTCAGGCCGGCGGTATCGTCGGACGCGCCGCAGGCAGCGCACTGATGACCTACTGCAACATCGAGGACTGCACTGTAAAGGCCAATATTACCGGCGGTCTTGATGCCGGCGGAGTTGCCGCTTATATCGGTGCGGGCAACAACACCATTTATGAGCCGTATACCGTTAAGTACTGCACGGTTATCGGTAATATCTCTGCGGGCTACCGCGGCGGCGGATTTGTCGGTTACGGATATGCTTCAGGTAAGAACCTTACTTATTACATGGAAATTACAGACAGCATTTTTGTCGGCGATGTCACTGTAGGCCGCTTGGCCAAAACCCCCGAGGGCAAGGATCTGTATTCCTTCGGCTCACTGTTCATCGGCTACAGTAACTCTGTCTGGAACACCATTGCACGCTGCATCGGATACGGCGAGCTTAAGGCCAATGTCGGTGAAGGATTTACTAATCCGTTTATGTGCATTATGGGTTGCTCCAACGCCGATACGGCTAACTGCCCGATAGAGAACAACTTTATCTGTGATAACAACACCACCGTGTGGTATTCATATGCAACAAAAGATAGCAATGCTGCTCAGCGTATTGAGATCGCGACCGCTATCAGCGAAGGCAAGGTCACACGTTGCACCGCCGATGAGCTTAAGAACGGTTCTATTATGACCAAGCTCAATACAGCGGCAGGCGAAGAAGTGTTCATTCAGAATGCAGGTACCGATGCGTATCCGGCCGTCAATCCGGCTCTGATCGCAAAGCATGCCGAGCAGGACAGCACTCCCGATACTACTCCCGAGGAAACCACCACCCCCAAGCCTGCAGATACTACTCCCAAGGATACCACGACTGCGGCTCCCAAGGACACCACAACTGAAGCTCCCAAGGATACCACAACTGCGGCTCCCAAGGACACCACAACTGCCGGCGGCACTACCGAAAAGAAGGGCTGCGGCTCTGTTGTAGCGCTGGGCATTGTAGCGGTGCTTGTTCCCGCGGCTGTAGTAGTTATCAAGAAGAAGGAAAACTGATCATTGCGGTTTTCAGGTTGATGCGCGGTGTGCGCTGATTCCATAATTGACAATTGCCAACGGCGCACAGCCGTTGGCAATTGTTGTGAAAAGCTATTTGTTAAGGAGGGCGTATGCTTCCGAATGAGTTGTTTTTGGGTGTCACCATGTATGACATTCTTTTTGCCGTAGGGCTGGTTTCGGCCTTAGTTGTATTCCGTCTGTTTTCGGACAGGCTGGGAGTGCCGGCACGGCTGCTGAATTTTGTTCTTGCGACAGGCGTGGCGGCTATGCTCGTAGGTGTATTTTCTTCGGTACTGTTTCAAGCGGTGTACAACTATCAGGAGACCGGCGTTTTCAGACTGGCATCCGACACGGGTATGACATTTTACGGTGGTTTTTTGGGCGGAGCCGCGGCGTTTTTTGCTGTGTACTTCGGTGTAGGGCACTTTGTGTTCCGGGACAGGCAGCACATAAAATATCTCTTGACCATATTCAACATAGGCGCGTGCTGTATTGCGATCGCACACTGCATAGGACGGCTTGGCTGCCTTTGTGCGGGGTGCTGTCACGGTATACATGCCGATCCGCCGCTTGGCTGGTATATGGAATTCGCCGGAGATACGGTACTGCCCGTTCAGCTTTTTGAGTCGCTTTTCCTTGGCGCGCTGTTTGTATTTCTGACTTGGCGTACACTGCACCGTAAGCGCTATTCGTTTCCGATATATCTTGTGACGTACGGCGTTTGGCGCTTTGCCATCGAATATCTGCGCGGCGACGACCGGGGCAGCAGTCTTGTCTCGTGGCTGTCACCGTCACAGCTGACTGCTATAGTGCTGATAATCTGCGGTGCGGCGCTGTATTTTGTTGAGCGGTATCTGAGAAATGTTACCGAACGTGACAATGAAGCGTCCTGACCGCCGGGTTTCGCTGGCCATAGCGGGGGTATGTGCGCTGGCGATGGTGTTTTTTGAATATTACCCCATTGATTACAGCACCGACGAAGTGCTGTCGTCAATCATCAAAATGGTGATAACACGCGGACTCGGCTCGGTGATGTTTACCGTGATATTGTTCTATCTCGGCTACCGCGTGCACAATTTCAGCCGTATATGGCGTTCTTTGGCATACTGCCTGCCGTGCTTTGCGGTAGTTATTAACAATCTCCCCATAGTCGCGCTGATCTGCGGCACGGCACAGGTGGTCAAGCCGGTGTTGTATGTATTGCTTTTTGCATTGGAATGTCTGCTTATCGGTGTGTTCGAGGAAACGGCGTTCCGCGGTGCGGTTATGCTCATAATGCTTGAAAAAAGGCGGGCATCGACGCGGCAGATATTTATGGTCGTGGTTGCGTCATCGGTCGTATTCGGGGGCATCCATTTGCTCAATCTGTTAGCGGGAGCCGGTATCGGTCCGACGCTGCAGCAAGTTGGGTATTCATTCCTGATAGGCGGAATGTGCGCTGCCGTTGTGTTGAAAACGCGTAACATCTGGCTTGCGGCATTGCTGCACGGCATATTTGATTTTTGCGGATTTCTGCTTCCTACGCTCGGCGAGGGCAGCTGGTGGGATACACCCACGATAATAATTACCGTCCTGTTGGCGGTTGCGGTCACAGCTTACATCTGTCTCAGCTTGTGGCGGCTTAAGCCCGAGGACGTGAGCGAAATATTCAGTCAGAAGGAGAATGATAATGTACAGAATAGGAATTGACCTCGGAGGGACCAACATTGCGGCCGGTCTTGTAGGAGAGGATTTTGAAATACTGGTAAAGGACAGTCTGCCGACTCAGGCGACCCGTCCGGCCGAACAGATCGTCGATGACATTGCACTGCTGTGCCGCCGTGTATGCGATGCGGCTGGAGTGCTGACGTCCGATGTGGGGGCGGTCGGTATTGCGTCGCCCGGCGTGGCCAACCACGACACCGGCGTTGTTGAGTACGCAAACAATCTGCCCTTCCGTCATTTCCCGATAGCGCAGCTTTTGCGCGAGCGCTTTCCGGTTGAGCGGGTATCCGTCGAGAACGACGCAAACGCCGCCGCCTGGGGCGAGGCTGTTGCGGGCGCCGCGCGCGGGACGGACAATTCGGTTATGATCACGCTGGGCACCGGTGTTGGCGGCGGAATCATTATTGAACATAAGGTATATTCCGGCTCCAATTTTGCGGGAGCGGAGCTGGGGCACATAGTCATTCAGCAAGGCGGGCGGCAGTGTTCCTGCGGGCGGCGCGGCTGTTGGGAAGCGTACAGTTCGGCAACGGCCATGATAAGAATGACGCAGGAAAAGCTGGAGGAGTGTGCTGCGGCAGGTCGAGATACGCTGATGAGCGAGCTGGTCGCGCAGCGCGGGCGTGTTACCGGGCGCACAGCCTGTGATGCCATGCGAATGGGAGATGCCGCCGCTCTCGAAGTGTACAATGAATATATCAAATATCTTGCATGTGGTCTGACCAACATAGTCAACATATTCCAGCCTCAGGTGATCTCGCTTGGCGGCGGCATTTCCGGTGAGGGGCAGTCGCTGGTTGACGCGGTATCGCCGCTTGTTCACGCTGAACAGTATGGTTCAGGGATCGTCAATCTGGCGGACATACGTATTGCCAAGCTCGGCAATGATGCCGGGATAATAGGGGCGGCGTTTTTGGGAATTTGAACGTTGCGGGGGTCGCTGTACTAATGGGGATGGATTTTGGTTAAGCATATAAGGTTACTTTATTGCAGGAATTACAGAATTATTGTCTTACAGGAAGATGAGAAGATTATAGGGATATCATCTTACAGGAAGATGAGAAGATTATAGGGATATCGTCTTACAGGACGATGAAGAACAAACTTTCTGCA
>URHI01000109.1 GCA_900547565.1 uncultured Eubacteriales bacterium
TGGCCGTTGCGGTCAGTGTAGCGACCATATTGCCGCTGGAGTCATCCACGCCGGTCACAGTCGTTTCCGTGTGGCCCACGGCCTTATCCGTCGGCCTGATCGTCGCTGTGCCGCCCTCTGCCTGATTCAGTGTGACGGTCAGTGTCTTTTGGAACTTTGCCGTGAGCGTAACAGCTTCGGTCGTTACACTCAATGTTGCCGGATTCTTTTTGAGCTCATCTTCGGCTATTGTTCCTCCGGCCGCAGACCAGCTGTCAAACACATAACCGTCCTGCGGAACTGCCTTTATAGAGACAGTTGCATTTTCCTCAACGTTATAGCTGCTGCCACCGGCTACAGCATGGTTGTCAATTTCTATACTGCCGCCCGTCGCGATAACAGATATCTGAACTGCACCTTCTGCCGCGCTTTGTGCGATAGAAACAGGCACAAGGATGCATAGCGACAGCAAGAGCGCCAGCAGGGGAATGAATCTTTTTTTCATTGATTTCCCACCTTTGTTTTTGTAATAGTGAATATATTCTCCGTCATCGGTCTGATCCTCCTTACGAGAACCGGTGCGTACTGCGGCTCTCCTGATGATCGGTTACCGTATTATCTTCAGAGACCTTGTCCCAAAGTTGCTGCGAGGTACTGCGCTGATACACCACGCGAACAACATAGTATCGCGTCTCGCTACCAAGCCTCACGGTATAGGTAAGCGGTGTGGACAGATTCACCACTTCACCGGACACAGGGCTTACCACTGCGCCAGCAGGTACAGTGACCACAGGTGCTACCGCGGTTACGTCCGTCCCGTTCGGCAGTACGACCTCAATCGTACCAGCGGTGTGATCGATCTCACCGTCTACACCCAGCACCGTGAACTTCTCAATTCTGGCAGAACTGGACGGTGTTGGCGTCTCTCCGGAGGCAGAAATCAAGCTGCCCGCCGTATTCGTTACCCGAACCGTATAAGTGCGGCTCTCCACATCGCGGCCTGCGACCGTATAGGTGACCAGTGCGGAGAAGTCCTGTTCAGTCCCGGATAGCGGGCTGCACACCGTTGTGCCAGCGCCCAGCGTGATGTCCGGCGCAAACTTTGTGGTGGTCAGATTGCTGTCGTCCACACCAGTCACAGAGATCGTGCCGCTTACGTTGTCAATGTCTCCGTCGTAGACCTTGCCATTGATCGTCAGCGAAAATGCCGTGATGGAGGCTACCGTTTTCGCTTGTACCTTGATTCGATAAGTAGCGCGGTTTTTGCCATCCGCAGAAGTAATGGCAAACTCCGTCCAATCTGAGAGGTCAAGACTCACAGAGCCATCCAAGACAGGCGAGGCACTCGCGCCATAAGAGATGTTGGCGATAACGCGCAGCTTTGTCACATCGATACCGCTGCTGACCGTCAGCAAAATGTCCGCACCGTCCTCTTTCTCTGTGATGGCCTTGTCCAGAATATCAAGATTACGCTGATTGGCATCTTGCAGGACTATGGTCGAAGTATCAAGCCTTGCGCCTGCCGGATCCACATCGCCAAGTGTAACCATGACCTCATAGGTTTTTGTGGTCAGGCCATCCTCGGCCAGCACTGTGAACGGCTGGGCTACTCCCTCGACAAATGTAACAGGGAGCGTCGGAGCTGCCAAGGTTGCACCTGCCGACAATGTGAAGTCGGGCGTTATATTCTGGAGGGGCATTCCCTTCGGCAAGGTAACGGTGATTGTATTTTTACCATCCTTTGTCTCGATTTTTCCGTTTTGGCCCTCAATGGAGAACGACAAGATATCTGCGTCGGTTGAGAAAGCCGTAGAGAAATCGTAGCGATGATAGTAGAGATGGTACGGACGCCCTGCTTCGTCATTATTCAATAATCCGAGATACCATTGCAGCGCATAGCAAGACTGATATGTCGCCATTGTATCGGTGGTGCCATCCTGTGTGTGCTTGAATCCGTTTGATGTTGCGAACAAGTCCATCCATTGCGTCAAAACGGTGGTTGCTCCATTGCCGAATCTCGGATCGCTGTAGGGGTCGATACCGCAGGATGCCAAGGCGCAAATGACCTGCGCCGTTGTCTCACTGTTGACCTGTGCGCCATACACGAATGTGTAGTCCTCACGCATATATTTGACAATACTTGCGACGCCATCATCTAATTTCGCACGAACACGCTCACTATACACTGGATCGTCCTGATAAGGCGCAATTGCATACATGACCATGCCGACCTCATCTATACCGTAGGCTCCCAAGGGGTCAAACGTGCATTGAAGCAGCGTATCCAGCAAAGACTCTCTTGTGCGTGCAGCATTCGCAGGAACGGAATAAGTTCCCATATCTAATGCGCATAAGCCGAATGAGACACCAAAAATCGTTCCGCTTTTCGTTTCAAGCAGATTCGCAACCATATTATCGATCTGATTTCCAACCTTGTCTTTAAACGGTGCGCCATCATTATACTGTGCAAGATTTGAACAGTCGTAGCCTCTTGAGGTCAAGAGCATGATCAACCGTGCAACGTCTGTCATAGTACCGCTGGGGCCCGCATTCAAATCCTTGATCTCCTTGGCAATATCAAAGCCGTTGTTTGTATTCGGCCCACTGCTCTGCTGCTGGTTTTCATATATACCAAGCTGCATCCACTCCCAGTCATCACTGGCGCTGTCCCGATATTTATCGATAATGGCATTCAGTAGGCTTTCATACTTGCTTTTATCCGGATTTTCCTGCCGCTGCGTGGAAACTGTAACGGTGACGGTATATCTCTTGGCCTCCCCGTTTTGTGCGGTAACTGTATAGACGACCGGCTCAGTAAAATCCTGCAAAACGCCACTGGCAGGCTCTACCGTGGCAAACTCAGGAAGCGTAATGGACGGAGCAAATCGCTTGGATGAACCAGCTGGCAGTTCCAGCGTGACCGTCCCGGCCTCGTTGTCGATTTTACCCCGCAGCGTGCCGAAATCGAAAGCCTCCAACTTATTTTCAGAAGAGGCAGGGAGCATCTTCACGACAACCGAGTAATCCTGATAAGACGTTCCATTCTCCGCCGTTACCCGGTACTTAATAGGGGTGGTCTCAGAATGCTTAAAATCTTCTGTTCCCAATACAGTGACCGTTGCATCATAAGATGCGGTATAACTGCTTTTGAGATTGCTCCAGTTGTCCGCATAGGGGATGGTCACAGTGATTGTATTATTTTCACCCCATAGGATTGTTTCACCTGTTATGCCCACAGAATAGCTGAGTAATTTACATTCTGATGAATTGCCCTGTGTTATATTCAGCGTATAATCCTTGGTGTAATAGAGTCCATCCGTATCGGCGCCTGTCTGCGCATACGATGTCAGATCTTCAATCAACCGCAGCGTCTTTGCCGCCGCAAAATTGATCTTGCCATCTGCATCAGGGGCCACGAGTTGTCCATTCTCATCCAAAAATTTATAGGATGTACCGGAATTCGTGATCTGCGGGACTTGGCTCCATGGCCAGTTCTTGGCTAAATGCAGGGAAATGATTCTGTTATCTTCATCAATATCGGCAATGCGATCATTTATTTGAAATGCTGTGACCGCATAATTCGGAGCACCGGAGTAGAGCTTCAGTACATAGCTGCTGACTATGCGTCCACCTTTTTCGGTATCATAAACAGTATTTGTAGCCGGATCTTTTGCGTAAATATCCAACGAAACCATTGCGTTTGTTGCCCATGTGCCGCCCGTGACTACAGAATATGGCGCCGTTACCATCATGTTAAGTAATCCGTTAGCCTTCTTCCAATCAGTTCCCTTCGGCAAATATAGCGCATATTCCGTATCTGATACAGTAATAGCTTCGCTGCCCATGACTTGCAAGCTGGATAGCTCCGGCTTTTCAATAGGTTGCCGGCAGTAATCCATATAATAGGAAAGTATATCAGTAAAAAACGCCGCCGCCTGGTCCGGTGCCAGCGCACTTCGTTCGGAAAAATTCTGCCTGATTGTACTAAGTTCAGGCGGGTTCGATACATAAGCATCGCTCCACCCAAAACTCAATACTGTACCGCTATAGTTTCTGCATATTTTTTGTAAGCACCGGAAATTCTGGGGATGATAACCGCCAACAACCGCTTTTGTACTTGCAGAAAGTACATCATATAGCGATTGTACCTTGTTTAGCGACTCCAGATAGTAAATGGATGCTTCTGTATAATCGGCATCCGTATAGTCACGTATTTCGGGTGTCGCGATAATGAACAAATCACATTGTCTCCCGTCATTTGCTGTCCATTTCACCTGAACAGGCTTATAGTAATTAGCGTTTGCAAGCTTAACGGTAGGCGCATTGCCATTGCGCTCCGTTAAGGTCAACGTCAACGCATAGTCGTTTCGCGTCGCGGTTTTTGCATCTAAGTTGGGAATCACGACAATGTAAAAAATATTGTTGCGATCCATATCATCCTTACTATCATTCAGGATCTGCAACTCCTGCATTTCGGGGTATTCTTCCGCTGAGATTGAAATACGAGTATATGAATTACTCGGGAATCCTGTTGCGTTAGACGCATCATAATCCATCGGCCAGAACGTGGCCATCCCCGGCATCGCGACGGCTGTTGTTACTAATGATCCCAGAACCAGCGCTATCGTCAACAATAGAATTGCTAACTTTTTTATTTTCTGTTGTGTCTGCATGTCCTTTGCCCCGCTTACGCACGTTATTAAAAGGGCGGTAGGCCCGGCCCGATATGAGCCGGGCCCACCGCTGGTATTCAGATAGAGATCACAGGCTTGGAGCATATCGCTCCTGCTGAGTAGAGGGATAATTACATCATAGCGTTGCCGTAGTCATAACCCAGGTCAACACTGTAGAACCAGGTCACGACATCACCGGGCATCAGCGGGAATGCAGTAGCTCCGACCATAGGCAACATTTCTGTGTCGCCGCGCAGAACCTTGTACATCCAGCCGCCAGAATTGTAAGAAGTGCCATAATAAGTCCAAGTGGTGGCACTGTCCGTGCCGAGGAAGCCAACATGAGTGATCATGCTGCCATCATAAGTGACAGTCAACTCATCTCTGTCGTGGCAGATCTGCTCCAGAATGCCAGCAGCCGTGCAGTCATTTGCCAAGCTGCTATAGGTTGCGGTTTTGGAAGCCTCTGTAGCAAAGTACGTATTCATGATTCCGAGGCACTCATTCATATAATCGATCTGATCCTGAGTCACGGTATCAAGATACGGGCAATGCTGCTTACCGGGATAGGTATAGGTGGTGGGGCCGGTCAGGGTGCCGAAGTAGGTGGCGCGGGAATAGTCAATGTTGACGGTTGCACTCATTGCACCGGAAGTATGGGCAGAAATGTAGTGCATTGAGCTCTGGTTTGTGCCATAAAGCACTTCGACTTCCAGTACCTGACTTGCCAGATTGAAGGTATCAGTGTAAGTCGAGCCAGTGGTTGTAACACTTTCGCCGTTGATCTTAAGGCCAGTTCCGTTGAACTCCATGGTAAGCGTCATGCTACCGGATGCGCTGCTGTCAATCAGCAGGTGGCCATATGCATTAACATTCTCGCCGGTCGCAGAATTGGTATAGTTGATGGGGGTGTTACTAAATTCTTTTCCACCACAAGTGACATTCATGTCACCTGCCGTGGTGGGGGTCGTCGCGAAGGCGGTCACGCTGAGGCTGAGAGCCATCACCAGCGCGAGAAACAGTGCGGAAATACGCTTCAAATTATTGCGCATGTTTTCTCCTCCATTTTGTTCTGTTATTCGGAGTGTTCTCATTTTTCCGGTTACCCACACTCCACAAAAGGTAACCGTCCGCAGGTTGGCAATTCGTATGCCGATTTTTAATGGGTCATTGGCAACGCCCTCCTCTCTATCCGAATCCCTTTTATCTGTAAGCTGTCTGGAATATCAATCCAAACAACTTACAGAAGAAACAACTGTCTTTTCGTATCCATCAAAGGTCACGGTAATGTCATGTGTTACTCCATTCGCGTAGTCCAAGTAAACCATTGCGGGAGATTCATCCGAGAAGAAATAACCGTCAATTTTGAGAGAATCACCATTAAATTCAATCACGACTGGAAGTGCACTAATTTCTCGTGCTTCTGGTAAATCCAGCGTCGCAGAGTAGCTATTTGTCACAACACCGCTTTCTTTATCCGTGATTTGTAGCTGCTCGATTTCAAATGACAAGTCCCTGTACTGCATGCAAATCGCCCCAGGCTGTGATAAATCGGCATCCAGAATCACGCGCTGTTCTTCATATTTATCATTCTTTCCGCAGCCTGACAGACATGGCAGGATGCAGAGCACGGCCAGCACTACGCAGCATATCTTTTTCATATCGTTACCTCACTCAGAGCGGATGGCTTCGTTGGGGCTGATGAGCGTCGCTTTGCGGGCGGGGATCCATGCGGCGGCAATGGCTACCGCGCCTGCGAACACCACGCCGCAGACCGCC
>URHI01000110.1 GCA_900547565.1 uncultured Eubacteriales bacterium
CCGCCGATGCCGTAAATACCTACCGCGACCGTTACCATGTTATCGACCAGGATCTGCCGCCATTTGTCATCGCCCGCGACGGCAAGCCTGTCGGCACAGTCGAGGACGGAGACAGCGTCATTTTCTTCAACTTCCGCGGTGACCGCGCCATCGAGATCTCCAAGGCGTTCGACAGCGAAAGCTTTGATAAGTTCGACCGGGTAAGGTATCCTGATGTAATGTACGCAGGCATGCTCGAGTACGACGGCGACCTGCATATTCCGACCCGCTATCTGGTCAATCCCCCCGAGATAACAAATACAATGGGCGAATATCTTGCCGACACCGGAGTATCACAGCTGGCCATATCCGAAACACAGAAATACGGTCACGTAACCTATTTCTGGAACGGTAACAAGTCGGGCAAATTCTCCGAGCAGCTGGAAACATACATTGAGATCCCGTCCGACCGCGTGCCGTTCGAGCAGCGGCCATGGATGAAGTGCGCCGAGATCACGGATAAGCTCATCGAGTGTCTTGAATCGGGCAAATACCGCTATCTGCGAGTCAACTTCCCCAACGGCGACATGGTCGGCCACACCGGCTCGCTTGAGGCAACGCGCTGCTCAATGGAGGCTCTTGACATACAGCTCGGCCGCATACTGCCGGTTATCGACAGACTGGGCGGCGTGGCTCTCATCACTGCCGACCACGGTAATGCAGACGAAATGTTCGAGCTGGACAAAAAGACGGGACTGCCCAAGCAGGACAAGTCGGGGCACTATAAGGCCAAAACCAGTCATACGCTCAATCCCGTTCCCTGCATCATATATGACAATATTACACACGGCGAGTATACAGTCAAAGAGGATAAAGGTCAGTTCGGTCTGTCCGACGTGGCGGCGACTATGGTCAACCTTATGGGATATAAGGCGCCTGACATGTGGGACGAATCCATAATCGATGTCAAATGAAGGTACTGATCGCCTATGCATCCCGGTCGGGCACTACCGAGCAGTGCGCCCGAATGCTGGCAGGGCAGTTGAGTGCACAGCAGGTAGTTCTGTGCAACATCGAGCACGACGACCTGCCGTCGCTGGTTGATTTTGACTTTATCGTGCTTGGCAGCCCGGTACGGTACGGCAAGCTGGTACCGGCGATGCGATCGCTTATGCGCAGCGCCCGGGGTGAGCTGCTGGCACACCGTGTGGGCTACTTCATATGCTGTGCTTATACCGACAGTGCTCCTGAATATCTGAACCGGCAGATCCATTCAGAGCTTGCCGGGCGTGCTACTGCCATGGCGTGCTTCGGCGGAGAAATAAAGCTCCGGCAACTGCGAGGCCTTGACAAGCTTGCCGCCCGGGCGATACTCGGTGCCATAACCGACGAAGGCGAGGAGGTTGGACTGGTTAAGGTCGCTTCTCTGCCCTCCATCGACCCGGACAGTATAAGCCGTTTTGCCGACAAAATCAAAGCATCGTTTGCAAGGTAAATGTCGTGAGCCTGCCGTAATTCACAATCTGAAAATCAAAAAATACATTAACGATCTGCTTTTAAAAAAGCAGATCGTTTTTGTTGTTATGTATGACGGAATTACAAAATCTAAAGCATTTGTATACGATGAGTAAGTCAGCTTTGTTGCCTTCAATTGCCATTCATAAAGCCATTGCGAGTGAAAATAATAATATCAGAGCGCGAAAGCGACTCAATTAATATAGATTAACGGGTCACAAGATGCCAGACATCTTGCGTTCCCGACAGGAGTTCCAAAATGGCAAGAAATAACCGCGCACTCGTTCCCGAGGCTAAGGAAGCACTTGACAAGTTCAAGATGGAAGCCGCTTCCGAAGTTGGCGTAAACCTCAACCAGGGCTATAACGGCGAGCTGACCTCCCGTCAGGCAGGTTCTATCGGCGGACAGATGGTCAAGAAGATGATCGAGTCCTACGAGAACAGCATCAAGTCGGGCAAATAAGTTATCCCCTCAGTATCAGCCGTTAATACGGCAAAGCTGAAAAAGGAGCCTCCGGTTTTTTCCGGAGGCTCTGAATATTTATGGTGTTTTTATCTGAACTGGTATGAATACAACTCGCGGTACAAGCCGTCAGGCTTGGCAAGCAGCTCATCATGCGTACCTGATTCCACCACGCCGTGATCTGTCAGCACGACTATCTCGTCTGCATTGCGGACGGTGGAAAGCCTGTGCGCCACAACTATTACAGTCCGTCCGTGCGTCAGCTTATCCAGCGCAGCCTGTACCTGCATTTCAGTGGCGTTGTCGAGTGCGCTGGTGGCCTCGTCAAGTATCAGAATAGCAGGATTTTTCAAAAAAACACGTGCAATGGATATGCGTTGCTTCTGCCCGCCGGACAGCTTGATGCCGCGCTCACCGACATTTGTTTCATATCCCTTCTCAAGTGTTTGGATATAGTCATGTATGTTGGCCTGACGGGCGGCCTCTATGATCTGCTCATCTGTAGCATCGGGCGAGCCGTAGGCAATGTTTTCCCGAATGGTGCCGTTGAACAGAAAAACATCCTGCGATACAATGCCCACAGCCGAACGCAGCGAACGTCGCGTCAGCTTGCGTATGTCCTTACCGTCAATGGTGATGCTGCCGCTGTTCAGTTCATAAAATCGGGGAATGAGATTACATATCGTTGTTTTTCCGCCGCCGGACGGGCCGACCAACGCAACCATTTTGCCCTGCGGAATGTGCAGATCAAGATTGTGTATTACTTCGCGCTGCTCAAGTCCCGGCTCGGGGCGGTACGCAAACGAAACGCTGTCAAACACGATTTCACCGCGCGGAGTCCCCAACTCGCAGGCATCGGGCGCATCTGTTTCGGCCTCGGTGTCCATAATCTCGACAAATCGCTTGAAGCCTGTCATACCCTCCTGCATCTGCTCAAACAGTGAGATAAATCGCTTTATCGGGTCAAGAAACAGCGAAATATACAGCAGATACGCAGTAAATTCCCCAATGTTGATCCTGCCGAAATAGAAAAACAGGCCGCCCGCGGTGAGCACCACGAGATACAGCGTATCAGTCAGCATGGTCATGCCTGAATGGAAAATCGCCATGGCCTTGTAAGCAAATGAACGGCAGGAAACAAACTTTTTGTTTTCCTTATCAAACTTTTTACGTTCGGTTTCCTCGGCCGTGTACGCACGGGTGACACGTACTCCCGCTATAGCTGTCTCAACATCGGCATTGATTTCAGCTATCTGCTCACGACTGCGCCGGAAGGCGGTATTCATCATGTTGCGCATCCTGAAGGCAAAAAAAATTATGACCGGCACAACGCAGAATATGATAAGCGTCAGCGGAACACATATTTTCATCAGCAGTATGAACGAACCTATGAACATTATCAATGCTAAAAACAGATTCTCCGGCCCGTGGTGTGCCAGCTCGGACACCTCAAACAGATCGTTGGTCAGCCGGGACATCAAAGCACCCGATTTGTTTTCGTCAAAATACGAGAACGGCAGTTTTTCGAGGTGGTCAAACAGATCACGGCGCATATCCGCCTGCATACGCACACCAACCGTGTGCCCGTAATATGCTATGACATAATTGAGCAGACACTTGACAAGATATATGCCGAGCAATACGGCCGCCCATACCAGCAAAAGGCGGAGATTCTGGTTGGGAACGTAGTCATTAATAATATTTTTGGTGATCATGGGATAAAAAAGGTCCGCAACCGCCACGGCAAGCGCACACAGCATGTCGATAATAAAAAGCCGGCGATGCGGTCTGTAATAGCTGACAAAGCGTTTTATGAGCTTCATTGGTGCCTCCGGAGAAATATATATAAATATATGATATCATTTTTTTGCCGGTTAATCAAGGGGCGTAGGGATATTTATGTAATTTGTCTGCCGGCTATTGTAAAAACAGCGGCTATGGTGTATAATAAAAAAGCGGAAAATACACCGCAAACCATAGAAGGAAGGTCACGATCATGAAAAAAATCATATGTGCCGCGCTGGCGCTTATAATATTATGCGCGGCGGCGCTGCTGCCGGTGTCGGCGGCGGCCCCGAAATACAGTCGCCTGTTATTGCTCGGCGATTCTATAACATACGGCTACGGCCTTGAAGGCGATGTAAACAGCTGTGCCAGCTACGGCAATCTGGTCAAGGCCGACCTTGGGCTTGATGCGGCACATTTCAAAAACGCGGCGGTCAACGGCTATACCTCAGAACAGCTGCTCGCTCTGCTTCCGAGTGTCCAGAGCTATGTCAAGTCGTCCGATCTGATTATTATCACTATCGGCGGCAACGACCTGCTTCACATTGTATGGGACGCGCTTGACAAGGTGTTTGAGGGCGGCTTCCGCGATTATTCGCAGTTACCCGACGTATTGTCCGACCCTGCTAAAATGCAAAAGCTGATCGAGCAACTCACGCTGGCTCAGATAACCTCTGCTATTGTAAAATATACCACCAATTTAGCGGCAATCACCAGCTACATCCGCACCAACAACGCCGATGCCGAGGTGATCTTCCTGGCTCAGTACGACCCCATGGAGGGAGTCGAGGGCATTGAGGCACTCAGCAGTGTGGCCGCAGCTGCCATCAGCATGCTGAATGCCGCCATGAAATCGCAGGTCACACTCGGCGGCTGCACCTATCTTGATGTGTACACTCCCTTCAAGGGACACGCCACGGAGTGGACAAACATTCTGTCAATTGATATCCACCCCAACAAGGAAGGGCATGCCCAGATCTACCGGCTTATGATGAACTATCTTGAGCAGAAAGCGGCCGACGACACCACCGCAGAGGATACGACAGCGGCAGTCACAACAGCTCCGGAAACTACCACTGCCCCCGTAACGACCGAAGCCGTTACAACTGCGCCGGTGACAACCGTTCCGGATACGACTACCCCCGACACCGCCGCAACCGACACCACCACGGCAACCGTCCCCGCGGCAGTGACAGATCCTGCCGACGGCAAATCGGGGTGCGGTTCGCTCGCGGCACCGGTACTGCTTGCCGCGGTCATTCCGGCGGCTGTCATTGTATGTAAAAAGAAAAAACTCCAAAACAACTGAATAAAGCATTAAACCGGCGTGGGTTTCAACCATCGCCGGTGTTTTTTCGGCACTGCGACCGGCCGGGTACTACGAAATACCACCGTCCGATTGACATATAAATCAAGATATGCTATAATTTGATAAAGAAAGAAAATAAACGGGGATAGCCCCTGTACAACTGAAAGGACGCTTTGCATATGAAAAAGGGATTGCCTCTGCTGCTTTGTCTGATCATGCTCGCCGCGGCGTTAGCCGCATGCGGCGACTCATCGCCAAATACTCCCGCCGACAGCACGTCAGACACCGCGTCGTCCAATACGTCGGATACAGCCTCAGATACATCAGCGGGTACATCCGGCGAGGCAGTTCCCTCGCAGCCGGGACTGGAGCTCATCTCGGACGACCTCACAACCGACTATGTCATCATACGCTCCGAGGACGCGTCAGATGTGCTTACTTCTGCAATCAGCCGACTGACATCCACTCTCAGGACAATGGGCATCAGTATCAAGGTCCAAACCGACTGGGAACGTAACAAGGTTCACGAACACGAAATCATCATCGGCGAAACCACGCGCGAAGGTGAGGATTTCTTCACCGTCGACCGGCTGGCGCTGGGAAGCCGGGGCTATATACTCCGCGCTGTAGGAGAAAAGCTGCTGATTACCGGCGGCAACGACGACAGCACCCGCGCAGCTGTCGAATATTTCATTTCTACCATACCCGCGCGGGGCGGTATGCATCTGCCGGAGGATTATATGTATTCATATTCACCGACCGCCAGTCTGTTTGATATAAAATACGGCGACCGTAAGCTCAGCGAATTCACAATATCTGTCCCTGCGGGCGACGAGCTGTGCCGCCGCGCGGCCGTAACACTGCGCCGTCAGCTGTTTACAGCGTCAGGCATACTCCTGGGCGAACCCATTGAAAATGCCACGGGGACAGGCAACATTTTCATATCCCGCAGCACGGGTACCGGCGTATCGCTTGTAGTCCGCGACGGAAATATTTACATCAAAGGCTCGGCCGAATCCGGCATATCCCGCGGCATACGCGACATACTCGACGTGGCCACCGCCGAGGGCGGTTCGGGGCTTACGCTTAAGGACGGCGACCGCTTTGAGTTCGACTATGCCGAGGGTGTCCGTTACGAGGACTTCGGTGCCAAGGGCGACGGCAAAACAGACGATGCCACCGCACTCCGTGCCGCACACGAATATGCCAACAAACACGGTATGCGCGTGCTGGCTCGCGAGGATGCCACCTACT
>URHI01000111.1 GCA_900547565.1 uncultured Eubacteriales bacterium
GGACGTCCGCCGCGATGCGGTCGGGCGTCAAACGCATGACAGCGGGGCTTGTGCCCCACACCCCCCTTACTTTCTTTGCAAAGAAAGTAAGTAAAGAAACCCTAAAAATATCAATTACTAACTTCAGAAAGGAGCAAGACAATTGCGAAAAAGAAACGTAAAAATCACGGTCAGAACGACCGAAAGTGAGAAGCGAAAAATCGAAGCGCTTGCCAAAAAGACAGGCATTCTGTCCGCTGGGAGGAGACGCGAAAATATATCACCTACACCTGTCCGGGCGGTCAGAAGGTCCGGGACAACAAATTACACGAAACTAAATTTTTGAAAGGAAACATGGAATATGAATTCAGAATACGCAACCAAACAGGAGAACACACTGGAAGCACTCAAGAAATCGTCGGCAGGTATGATACGGACGCAGACCGAGAGAGAATATCTGCCGAAAGTAGTGGCGATTCCGACCGAGCAATGGGAGGCGTTCTGCGCATGGGCGCGGGAGGCGGTGACCTTCCAGCCGACGCTGTACAAGCAAATAGAAGCACTTGCGACACGGGAGGATCTGACCGAAATGACGGAGAGCTTTCTCTCGGAGCAGGACGGGACCGCGCTCGAGTTGCAGAAGTCAATCACGCAGAGCTTGGTCGGGATAGCGGGCAGCTTCAAGACAACGCTGGAGGATGTCCGTGCGGAGAACGCACGGGCTGGGATAGCGCGAGAGCAATATATCTCGAGCGTCAAAGCCGATCTCGACAGCCGGTACGACAAGCTGAATGGGCTGAAGCAGGAGGCGGAAGGACTGCTGAAGAAATTTCACCGCTATATGGTAACGACTATCATAGCGGCGGCAGGCAGTTCGGCGCTGCTCAGCGCGATCGTCTTTCTGCTGATGAGATAACAGCCTTCTTTTCGGGCGAGCGCGAAGCAGACGACGAAATACTCGACGACGAGGATGACGAACAACCGACACCGCTATCCCAACTGCTTGAGCAGGCAAAACTCGGCAACCGCTACGCTATGTACCGTCTGTCAATGAAATATTTCACCGCCAACGATTACAATTTTGACCCTGACAGGGGCGCGTATTGGCTGGAGCGGGCGGCAGAGGACGGGTATATCTACGCGGAGTACCACATCGGAAAGATGTATTATCTCGGCTCCTATTACGAACGCGACGCGGGGAGCGCCGAATACTGGCTCGGTCGCGCGGCAGATAAGCACAACGCATTTGCCGAAGCTCTGCTCGGTAAAGCGCTTATCACAGGTGACTTTCTCGGATCGGACGTAAAGCGCGGGATAGACCTGCTCTATGACGCCGAGAACGACGGTAGCTCATATGCCGCCTATACCCTTGGCAAGCTGTATGCCGACGGTGAAAAGGTCAAAAAGAATATTCCGAAAGCTATCGAACATCTTGAACGTGCCGCGCAGATGGGCAACATCTTTGCCGAATACCGTCTTGCGAAAATCTATCTCTTTGAGTCGGATCTCTTCGATTGGAATCGGGCGGTGGAGCTGCTCGAGACCTCGGCACGCAAGGGCAATGAATACGCCTATATGGCACTTCAGCGCATGAACGAGAACATTCTCGTCAGCGTCACGACCGATATTGCGAGCATCGTTGCCGATCTCTCGGTGCTGTTTGATAACCGCAGACCGATCGAGGATTGCACAACCATACTGCCGCAGAAAAAAGAAAGGAAATATCAGGCATGGGAAATAAAAATGTAACTTCACAAAAGGAGGAATATATTGCGTAAATCATATCGTTCTTTGACAACTGAATATCCGGAAAAAATCCGGGAAACCATAAAAGAAAAGAGGTGGGTCGTATGGAGATAAACGAGATCAAGGACAAAAAGTATACCGAAATATGGCTCACAAGAGCCGAGGCCGGCGACGAAGCACTGCGCGAGAGCCTGAAACCACTCTACCGCGCTTATAAAAACATCGGCTGGAAGGTAGTCGTATTCGAGTCGGGCACGGAAAGCTTAGTGGAAAACACCAAGGCGCTTTTCAAGCACAACATCGAAGTACAGGCACGGCGCGAGTGCGAGACAGCAGAACGCTCACAGCAAATGTGCCTGTAAATTCAGCGCAGGGCATCCCTCAGGGTGCCCTGCTTTTTTCCATACAGACTGTGCTCGCCACCGTTCTTTACCGCTGAGTGTAGACAAATTTCCGTATCTATGTTAAAATATTTTTCGTAACCACCCAATGAAACTTCCTTTTCATGCACTTTATGGGTGAAGGGCAGGTGAGAATGATGGACGCAAGCATTGTCGAGGCATACGCAGAAAGAGTATACGGCTATGCAATAAAGCATACATACTCCCGCGAGGAGGCAGACGATCTTTCGCAGGAAATACTCTTTACCGTTATTAAGGAGCTCCCGAATCTCAGGGATGAGAGCAGGTTTGAGCCATGGCTTTGGGGGATCGCAGGCAATGTCACAAGAGTTTTCAAGCGTTCTATTGGTAAACAGCGCGCGATGTATTGCTATAATGCGCTTGAAGATGTGACATATGAGCAGGACTTTTCCGACGATTCGGATGAAAAGCTATATGCCTCTCTGCGGGAAAAGATCGCGATGCTTTCATCGCTGTACCGCGACATCATCATTCTTCACTATTATGACGGCCTTTCAACCCGGCAGATAGCCGATAAACTGAATGTCCCCGAAGGCACGGTCACCTGGCGGCTTTCGGAGGCAAGAAAAAAACTCAAACAGGAGTGTGACGAAATGGAAGTCAGCGCACTGAGGCCCATTAAAATGAAGCTCGATATAACCGGCTCGGGAAATTATGACGGAAAACTGATCCCATTCCCCGACGCTTATATCAACGACGCATTGTCTCAGAATATACTTTACTATTGCTACGATAAGGCATGCAGGACGGAGGAGCTTGCAAAGCTATGCGGCGTTCCCGCATATTATATTGAGGACAGAATTGCAAATCTTGTTAAGCGGGAAGCGGTAATCGAGCAAACAAAGGGTAAATACAGAACGGACTTTATCATCTGGTCGGACAAATACGGAATATACTTCGAAGAAAATGCCGAAAGAATATTTCTTCCGATTACCGACAGAATGGTAAAAGCCCTGAAGGACATCGCCGCCGAGACAAAGGATATTGATTTTTACAAAGCAGGAAGACCGGAAAGCGATCTTTTCTACCTTTACGGCATCATGGCATTTAATTATGCAAAAAAATTCTGTACGCTTACGATGTCTGAGAGAAAAACGAAGTATGACGGATACAAATGGTGTTACAGCGGCAGCATAGAAACAGGAACGCACAAACGAATTTCGATAGGTACCCAGCACAATGCCAATCTCGGCATAGGAGGTCATTACACATACACTATCTACAGTGGTTTCAACGGCGTGAAAAAGCGCAAAATGATGTATGATTACGAAATAAACGCCTGCGAGGATATTCTGAAAAGCGGACGATCAGACAATATCGACGCTGTGACCCTTGCCATACAGCACGGCTTTATAGTCAAAAAAGACGACGGCGAGCTTTTTGTTACCGTCCCTGCATTTACAATGGAGCAAAAAGAGAGATTCGACGCGGTTGCCGATAAATATCTCGCTCCGCTTATGGACGATTATTCACGTCTTGTATCCGAATTTGTCTCAGGATACAAAAAGCTGTTCCCCAAGCATCTTTCAGATGATGCAGACCGTAGATGCTACGGTGTGTTCGGAGCAATGTATACATTTTTTACCGAGCACGCACAGAAAAGTGGCGGGATAGAGCTGCCCTCGGAAAACTGTTATTGTGATGTCCTCATACAGTTCAGATAAGTGCTGTTACATTGTCAAGCTATATTCCTAAAAGCAAAGCGCGAACCGATTTTCTATGGAAATCGGTTCGTTTCTCTGTACAAATGAAGAATTTTGTGATACAATAAGGAAAAATGCGGAGGTTCGCTTTATGAATATACTCGTGACCGGAGCAAAGGGCTTCGTGGGCAAAAATCTTGTGGAAAACCTCAAAAACATACGCGACGGCAAAAACCGCACACGCCCGCATATTGTGATCGATAAAATCTACGAATATGATATTGACAGTACGCCCGCGGAGCTTGATGAATACTGCCGCAAGGCGGATTTCGTATTCAACCTTGCCGGAGTCAACCGTCCGCAGGATCCGGCGGAATTCAAGGCGGGCAATTTCGGATTTGCATCTACTCTGCTTGACACGCTGAAAAAGCACGGGAACACATGTCCCGTCATGCTGTCGTCCTCCATTCAAGCGACACTCCAAGGGCGCTTCGGCACATCGGAATATGGGCTGTCCAAAAAAGCGGGCGAAGACCTGTTCTTTGCCTACGGCGAGGAAACCGGGGCGAAAGTGCTGGTTTACCGCTTTCCGAACCTCGTCGGCAAGTGGGTGAAACCGAATTACAACAGCGCGGTCGGTACCTTCTGCAACAACATCGCAAATGACCTGCCCATTACGGTCAACGACCCGTCGGTCGAGCTTGAAATGCTGTTTATCGATGATCTGGTCGAGGAAATGTTCGATGCACTCGAGGGCAAGGAGCATCACTGCGAGTTTGACGGAGTGAACACCGTGCTGACCGAAAACGGCAGATACTGCGCCGCACCTGTGACGCACAAAGCAACGCTCGGATACATAGTTGAGTGCCTCCACCGCTTCCATGACCAGCCGCAGACGCTGGTGATACCAGAGATCCCCGACGGCAGCTTTGAGAAAAAGCTGTATTCCATGTACCTTTCCTACCTGCCGAAAGAAAAAGTCGCGTTCCCGCTGAAAATGAACGTGGACGCTCGCGGCAGTTTTACCGAGCTGCTCAAAACCGAAAAATGTGGGCAGGTCAGCGTGAATATTTCCAAGCCCGGCATTACCAAAGGTCAGCACTGGCACAACTCAAAATGGGAATTTTTCATTGTCGTGTCGGGACACGGACTCATTCAGGAGCGCAGGATCGGCAGTGACGAGGTGCTCGAATTTGAGGTCAGCGGCGACAAGATCGAAGCCGTTCATATGCTCCCCGGCTACACACACAACATCATCAACCTGTCCGATACCGAGGACTTGGTTACAGTCATGTGGGCAAACGAGCAATTTGACCCGAACCGTCCCGATACCTTCGGCGAGACAGTATGACGCAACGGTCGTAACTCCAGGCACACCGGTTGTCACATTCAAACGAGAAATAATCTGCAAAAAATATAAGGAGAATGATTTAATGGAAAACAAAAAATTGGATCCATCCGCGCTTTTTCAGATAGGTTACGGTCTGTACGTCATTACCACACGCGACGGGGATAAGGATAACGGTTGTATCGTCAACACCGTTATGCAGATAACAAGCAATCCCCTGATTGTGGCTGTGGGCATCAACAAGCAGAATTATACCTGCGACCTTGTGCTGAAAACCGGCAAGCTGAATGTCAACTGTCTGACACAGGACACACCGTTTGAAGTGTTCCGCAACTTCGGATATCAAAGCGGCCGGGATACGGACAAATTCGGAACAGAGGAGCACCGCAGAAGCGATAACGGGCTGATCGTCCTTTCCGAGCATGTCGGGGCGTTTCTGTCCCTGACCGTGGAGCAATCCATGGATCTCGGCTCTCACATACTGTTCCTGTGCAGCGTAAGCGAAAGCCGGGTAATAATACCAAGAGCCAATAACATAACCTACTCATATTATCAGAGCAATGTGAAGCCCAAGCCTCAGGCTCAGGAGCAAAAGAAGAAGGGCTTTGTCTGCAAGATCTGCGGGTATGTATATGAGGGCGACACGCTTCCGGAGGATTTTGTCTGCCCGATATGTAAGCACGGCGCAGAGGATTTCGAGCCGCTGAAGTAATTCCTCAGTTCATTTATGCGCGCTTGAAGGCTCATATTTTCTTACCGTATTGCCCAGCTCCCCCCTTCTCAGATACCGCGTCACAGTGAAACAGTAATTCGGTTGCAGTTTTAAAAATTAATAAGCTCAATACTTAAATGAAGCACAAATCCCGTTGGCAAACACAGCCAACGGGATTTTCATTTTATACGTATTAATTTCGGATAACGAGCATCTCGCCTTACAGTATTTTCTGCATGTAACAGAGCTTTACCAATGATCCGTCTCTGAGTTTGAAGGCATTGGGACGCTCACTGACTATTCTGAATCCGAATTTTTCATAAAGAGCCCTTGCACGCTCATTCCCCTCAACGAATTCAAGCTCAACGATTT
>URHI01000112.1 GCA_900547565.1 uncultured Eubacteriales bacterium
CCCGCTTGTTTGTTATGCTTCCTGAGATTTTTTGTATTCCTCGACGATCTTGGAAGCGATATCTCTCGGTACCACATCGTAACCGGTAACATTGAATTCCATAGAACCAAGTCCTTTGGACATGGCGCGCAGCGCTATGGGATAGTCAACTATCTCGGACTTCGGAATAGTGAACTGAATGGTAGTGTAACCGGGCTTGCCCTCGGCGGGATTCATACCCATGACCGAGCCGCGGCGCTTGTTGATATCACCCATGATATCACCCATAAGCGCGTCGGGAACGGTAACGAACAGATCGCCTACCGGCTCGAGCAGCACGGGGTTCGCCAACTCAAGGCACTTCTTGTATGCCAGCTGAGCGGCCGTCTTGAACGAAATTTCATCAGAGTCGACAGGGTGATAGGAGCCGTCGTACAGATCGGCAGCCAAGTGAACCATTGGGAAGCCGGCAACGCCCTTCTGCATGGCGTCAAGCAAGCCCTTTTCAACCGCCGGGTTGAAGTTCTTTGGCACGGTGCCACCGACAACGGAAACCGTGAATGTCAGGCCCTCGGCCTCGCCGGGAGCAAAACGGATCTTGACGTGTCCGCACTGTCCGGAACCGCCGTTCTGCTTTTTATGCTTACCTTCAACATCAACATTCTTTGTGATCTTCTCACGGTAAGGGATCTTAGGTGTCTCCAGCTTTATGGTAACTCCGAAGCGTGACTTCATTTTTGCAGCCAGCACCTGCAGATGCATATCTCCAAGACCGGCAATGGTCATCTGCTTGGTTTCGGCATTGTTCTCAAACTTAAGTGTACGATCTTCCTCAAGCATTTTAGTGATTGCCTGAGAAATCTTGCCCTCATCGCCCTTGGCAGCCGGCATCATAGCCTGGATCATGTAAGGATTGGGATACCGGACAGGCGCATAGCTGACAAGATCACCGCCGCACAGCGTGTCGTTGGTATTTGTGTTGGCCAGCTTGGCAGTCATTCCGATATCGCCGCAGGCCAGCTCGTCGACCTCCGTCTGTGTCTTGCCCTTGACGGTATAAATATGCGCCATTTTTTCGGCAGATTCAGTGGTTGCGTTGGTGAGTGTCATATCCTTCTTGAGCGTGCCCTGCATTACCTTGAAGAACGACATTTTACCGACAAACGGGTCGGCAACCGTTTTGAATACAAATATGTTGGGAACACTGCTGTTCTTATCTATTTCAAGCTTGGAGCCGTCGGCCAGCGTTTCCTGCTTGCGTGCAGTGAAGCGCGGGAAGGAATCAGCGATAGCGTCAAGCATAACGCCAAGCCCCCACAGCATGGTAGCAGAGCCGCAGTATACGGGTACTATGTCACCGTGTATAATTCCCTCGTGCAGCGCCTCGGCAGCTTCATCACGCGAAATTTCCTCACCGTCGAAGAACTTTTCCATAAGCTCCTCAGATGTACCGGCCAGAGCCTCATTGAGAGTGTCCTTGTACTCGGCGGCAATGCCCTCAAGCTCAGCCGTCATGGGAGTTTCGGTGCGCTTGCCCTTGGCGTCGTACTTGTATGCCTTCATTTCTACCAGATCGATAATAGTGACGTCCTTGCCGTTCTTGACGGGAATGGACACGGGGCATACTGCCGTTCCGAACTTGTCGTGCAGCTCGCCGAACACGCGGCTGAAATCGGCCTCGTTATCGTCGCACTTGTTTATGAAGAATGCGCGGGGAATACCGGCATCTGAGGCATAGCCCCATGCCAGCTCGGTACCGACCTCAATGCCCGCCTTGGCGTCGACTGCGATGACCGCACTGTCGGCAACGCGGAGCGCCTGGAGCACTTCACCCACAAAATCAAGATAACCGGGAGTATCGAGCAGGTTTATCTTTATATTCTTCCACATGATCGGAGCCACGGCCGTGGACAAAGAGAAACCTCTTTTGATCTCCTCGGCATCGTAGTCGCAAACGGTATTTCCGTCGGGTGTCTTTCCGAGTCTGTCCGTACCACCGCCTATATAAAGCATGGCCTCGGCCATTGAAGTTTTTCCGCTTCCTCCGTGTCCGAGTAAAGCGACGTTTCTGATGCTGCTGGTTTCAATTTTAGCCATTGATGTTCCTCCTTGACCCGGCGCGCCAATAACGCTGGCGGCGGGTGAATTTTTTATAATTAATTTCAATATTCGATCATCGAATCTCACGCCGAGAATTTCAAATCACACATTATTTATTATACAATAATCTTATCGACATTTCAATAGCTTTGTTTTAATTTTGAGATTTTGCTCAAAACCGTCACGCCATTTTTGTATATTTAGTCAATGGGTACACCGAAAATCCGGCCGGCATTTGCCTCTGTCAGCGCAACTGCACGTTCATACGATATTCCGCGCACCTCGGCAAGCCGGGCGGCGGTGTACTCCATCAGCCCGGAATGGTTGAGCCGGCCGCGGAATGGGACGGGAGCAAGGTAGGGACAATCCGTCTCGATGAGCAGACATTCTTCCGGAATAGCGGCGGCCGCCTCGGGGGTTTTGCGGGCATTTTTAAAGGTCAGCACGCCGGAAAACGAAATATACCATCCTCGTCGGCACAGCTCAAGCGCCAGCTCGGGGCTTCCGCTGAAGCTGTGAAACACGCCGCGCACGTCGGGAAAGCGGCGTATCATGTCGAAGCAGTCGCCGTGCGCATCCCGGTCGTGTATTATAACAGGCAGGCTGTATTTTCGCGCCAGGTACAGCTGTGACTCAAATGCCGCTGCCTGTGACGACTTGTCAAGCGGCTCCCAGTGATAGTCAAAGCCTATCTCTCCGACGGCAACGATCTTGTGCTTTTGCCGCCCGGCGAGCAATTGCTCGAGCGCCTCAAGCTCAGCGTCAATATCCGGACCTATGTCCTCAGGGTGTATCCCCACAGCGGCATACATGCCGTCATATTCCGCCGACTGACTGATTGCCGCCCGCGAGTTTTCAATGTTGGAGCCTACATTGATGATGTGCCCCACACTTCCTCTGAAAAGCTCGTCGAGCAATTCTCCGGCACCGCCGGCCTCCTCCGCAAAGCGCGCATCGGTGTAATGCGCGTGTGAATCAAACAGCCGCGGCATTATCTGACCCGTTCACCGAGTGGCGTGTCATCCGAAAGGAACACTACTCTTATCTGTTGCTCACCCGATGCCAATATCATGCCCTGTGACTCAATGCCGCACAGTGTGGCCGGCTTTAGGTTGGCCACAATTATGACGCGACGACCGACCAGCTCTTCGGGTTTATAGAATTTAGCAATGCCCGACACCACCTGCCGCTGCTCATACCCCAGATCAACTTGCAGCCTCAGCAATTTTTTTGCCTTTGGCACCGGCTCGGCACTGAGAATCTTCGCTGTGCGAAGCTCGATATTCATAAAGTCATCGATACCGATGAGCGCACAGCCCTCCGGCTTTTCGGGCGCTGTATCGGCAGCCTTGGCAACTGCGGCGGCCTCCGCGGCGGCGGCTGCACGCTCGGCTTCAAGCTCATCCAGCATTTTCTTTTCGTCTATGCGGGCAAACAGCACCTTTGAGTCGCCGGTCTTGACTCCTGGCTTCAGCTTGCCGAAGCCGCCGCATGCGAACCTGTCAAACAGCAGATATCCCGCATTTTCCCTGCCTATCTCGGCTGCCGTTTCCGAAAGTGCATCAAGCTCGGGAGTGGCGTTGAGCTGAGTCAGGATCTGCTTTGCAGTATCGGGGATAAACGGCGACAGCAATACCGCACCGAGCCTTATTGTTTCAAGCAGGTTGTACAGTACCGTTCCAAGCCGTCCACGCTGCGTCTCGTCTTTGGCCAGCGACCACGGAGTAGTTTCGTCAATATACTTGTTGGCACGGCGCAGCATGGTAAATATAGCCTCGGTCGCGTCGGCCACGTGAAAGCTGTCCATATCGGCAATAACGGCATCGACTGCTGCCGTGCAGGCAGCTTTAAGCTCGTCATCAAGCGGTTGCGGCGTGTCCGGCGTCTGAATAACGCCGTCAAAATACTTTTTCTGCATATCCAGTGTGCGCTTGACAAGGTTGCCGAGGTTGTTTACAAGGTCGTTGTTGAAGCGCGTAATGACCGCTTCGTATGTGATGCTGCCATCCGAGCCGTACGGCATTTCGGAAAGCGCATAATACCGCACTCCGTCAACCGTGAAGCGCTCGGCCAGCTTGTCTGCGTATATGACGTTACCCTTTGACTTGGACATCTTATCCGTTCCGAAGTTGAACCACGGGTGTCCGAACACCTTCTCGGGCAGGGGAAGTCCAAGCGCCATAAGGAAAATAGGCCAGTATATCGTATGGAAGCGCAGTATATCCTTGCCTATGATATGAACATCGGCAGGCCAGTTCTTGCGGAAGAATTCGGACTGCTCCTCATATGATTTTTCCGGGTCATAGCCCAGCGCTGTGATATAGTTTGTCAGCGCATCGAGCCAGACATATATGACATGCCGTTCGTCAAAGGTGGGGACGCCCCACTTGAATGACGTCCGCGACACGCACAGATCCTGCAGGCCTCCCTCGGTCTTGAGAAAGTTGTTGATCATTTCCTTTTTGCGGCTTTCCGGCTCGATAAATCCGGGGTGAGAGTCGATATACTCAATCAGTCTGTCGACATATTTACTCATTTTGAAGTAATACGCTTCCTCGCGCGACTGTTGAACGGGACGGCCGCAGTCGGGGCACTTGCCGTCCACGAGCTGCGAGTCGGTGATAAATGACTCGCAGGGCGTGCAGTACCAGCCCTCGTAGTAGCCCTTATATATATCTCCCTGGTCGAAAAAGCGCTTGAATATGGCCGTCACGGCTTTTACGTGATAATCGTCCGTCGTACGGATAAAATAGTCGTAGCTGGTGTTCATTTTGTCCCATATACCGCGCACCTCGGCTGCCACGCCGTCAACATACTCCTGGGGCGTCTTGCCTGCCTCGCGGGCGCAGTTTTCAATTTTCTGGCCGTGCTCGTCGGTGCCGGTGCACATGAATACATCATAGCCCATGGCACGTTTGTACCTGGCTATGGCGTCACTCATAATGATCTCATATGTGTTGCCGAAATGAGGTTTGCGGGAAGCATAGGCGATTGCCGTTGTAAGATAATACTTTTGCTTGTTCATTTATTTTGATCCTTTCAGTAATTCGTCGGCGAAGATATTGTATTCTATGTAATAGCATGGGATTACGCGGTAGATCAGCAGCACCCCGACGCTCAGTACACCGAGCACTGCCCATCCGATGTAGCGCATAACGAACCCGATAATGCGCCGTATCTGCCCACGCGAGGCAGACCACGACCGAGCCAGCGCATCCGCGACGCTCATATCGCCGCGATATGCGTAGGATTGCAACAGATAAAGACGCACCGCAAGCACAAAAGACAGCACAACTATCAGCACACATGCAACAACAAGGCCGGCGTGCACAGCGGTGATGACCGTCGAGTTGCGTGACATTATCGAAAATCCGTCAATATACCGCCACGCCTCAATGCACATAAAGACTGCAGACGCGATAAGTCCGGCGGGAATCAGCTGTATAAGCATGACAAGCCAAGTTCGCGGCAGCATGCGGTAGGCCGAAAAAACACAGTCGGTATCGGCGCTGCCGTCCCTGTAAATGCGCCATGCCAGTGTATTGAATCCGTACATGAGCGGCATTACGAACAGCAGGACAAGTGCGCCGTCGATCACGCGCGAGAGTGTGTAAAGCCACTCGTCCGGCTCAATAAAATGCGACACTGCAGTCCATATTGCCGCCGTAGTCAGCGGAACCGCTGCCGCAAGCACATAATACATAATTCCCGCTACGACAAGGTTCAGCCGCGCGCCGCCGGCAAACAGAGCACGTCGGGTATCAATTATTTTTTCATTGCTCATATGATGCACCTCTTCTCAGTGAGTGTGTAATGGCCTTGCCGCCGTTACCCGCGGCCGACGATTATTTCACCGCCGCGTATTACGTGCGTAAGCCGGATCCCGTTCCCGTCACCGCGGCATATGACCGCATCTGCCAGCTTGCCAGGCTCAAGGCTGCCGACCGTGCTGTCAATTCCCACGACCCGTGCCGGAAGTATCGTAGCACAGGCAAGCGCGTCCTCAAGCGACACACCGCAGAAGCTCATTAGATTGTTAAGCGCAGCAAAGCAGTCCAGCGTACTGCCGCCCAGTGTTCCGTCGGCAGACAGCGCTACGCCATTATGTACCGTCACCGGCACACCGGCTATGT